>JAFMSB010000206.1 GCA_017353815.1 Methylocapsa sp.
CCCGCCGATCACCGTGGTGCGCGCCCGCGTCGAGGCGGCATAATCGGCGACCCCAAAGGACATCGCTTCGAGACGCTTGCTCGATTGGGCAATTGCCTCGACATTGGCCATGCCGAGCGCCGTCTCGATCAGCACCTCGAAGCCGATCCGTTTCTGGCGCTTCTTGGCCGTCTCGATCTGCGTCACCAACATGTCGATGGCATAAACATCGGCCGGGACACCAACCTTGGGAATGAGGATCATATCGAGCCGGGGGCAGGCTTCGACAATGTCAACGACGTCGCGGTACATATAATGGGTGTCGAGACCATTGATGCGCACCATCGTGGTCTTCGTGCCCCAGTCGAGCTCGTTTAGTCCTGCGATGATGTTTTTGCGCGCCTGTTCCTTGTCGTCGGGCGCAACGGCATCCTCGCAATCGAGAAAGATGATGTCGGCAGCCCCTTTGGCCGCCTTTTCAAACAAGGGGGGATTTGAGCCCGGGACAGCGAGCTCCGAGCGGTGCAGACGCGGCGTTGTCTGTTCGATGATCGTGAAACTCATGGGCATTCCTCTTTATCTTTGTGAAATCCTGCGGCTATCTTCAGCCGGTGGCGCCAAGACCGCTCGCGATGCAGTTAATCGATAACAACAGGTTGACCTTGAAAGCTTCCATGTCGCGGTCATTTTGGCAAGATCGGAAGCGGCGCAAAAGTTCGACCTGGGCACGGCTGACCTGATTGATCGTGGGCAAACGGTGCGCAAGGCGGCCGCGGTAATTGGGAAACCGCTCGCCGATCTCGCGCTCTTGGGTAACGCGCAGGATCATCTCGCAGGTTAGGGCGAATTCCTGCTCGACCAAAGAAAATATCGCATCGCGTCTGGCCGCATCCGGGAAAAGATTTGCGTATTCGCGGGCGATCTTGAGATCGGCAAGGAGAAGCGTTTTCTCGACTTCGCCGAGGATCAGGCGGAAGAGACGGGACTCTTTAAACATGCGCCGCAAAAGCGCTTCGCCTCTCTCCTTGCGCACGGCAAGGAAACTTGCAATGCCGCTCCCTGTGCCATACCAGCCCGTAACCGCATGACGGTTCTGGGACCAGGCAAAGACAAAGGGGATTGCGCGCAAATCGGCGAGCGAGCGCGCGCCGAACCTGCGCGCGGGCCGCGAGCCGATGTTGAGGAGCGAGATCTCCTCGAGCGGGCTCGCCGCCTGAAAATACTCCAGCATGTCCGGGTGCTGGATGAACTGCGCATAGGCCGCATAGGAAGCGCCCGAAAGCGCCTCCAATGCCTCATCGAACTCCGCTGTCGGCACAAGCGCCTGCTCGCGCTCGGACATGGCGACATGTTTGAGAACCGAGGCTCCAATCACTTCCATCTGAAAGGCGGCGGTCCCGCGGTTGGCATATTTGAAGGAGACCACCTCCCCCTGCTCGGTCACGCGGAAACTGCCTCGGATCGAGCCGGCAGGCTGGGCTGCGATTGCCTGGGCGGTTGGCGCCCCGCCGCGGCTGACCGATCCGCCCCTTCCGTGGAAGAAACCGATCCGGATGCCGCTCTCGATCCCGATCTTGGTGAGCCGCGCCTGCGCTTTGGCCAATTCCCAATTGGCGGAGAAAAAACCGCCATCCTTGTTCGAGTCCGAATAGCCGATCATGACTTCCTGAACGCCGCCCTGCGCCTTGGCGCTGCGGCGGACGAGCGGCATGGATAAAAGCTCGCGCATGATGGCGGGCGCGGCGCGCAGGTCGGCGATCGTCTCGAACAAAGGCACGATTGGGAGGGAGCTGGCCTCCACCCCCGCCTTGTCGAGAAAAAGGCCAGCCTCCTTGGCGATGAGATAGGCGCCAAGGACATCGGCAACCGAGCGCGTCATGCTTAAAATGAAGCCGCCGAAGGCCTCGCGGTCGCAGTCGCTGCGCTTTGGGTCCGCAAGCTCGAACATGCCAATGAATTCTTGTGCCTCGGGCGGAAGATCCTTTGGCGCACGCGCCTCCGGCAACGGGCAGGCTAGCCCGGCAAGGATCCAGTTCTTCCATTCCTCGGAGGCGGGATCGGGCGCGGCGTCCCCTTTGCGTCTTTCATGCGCCTGCCA
Source organism: Methylocapsa sp. (assembly GCA_017353815.1). Taxonomy (GTDB): domain Bacteria; phylum Pseudomonadota; class Alphaproteobacteria; order Rhizobiales; family Beijerinckiaceae; genus Methylocapsa. The sequence goes on from JAFMSB010000206.1 coordinate 2,078, forward strand.
GAGCGCCTGCAAGGTCTGCGTGAGCCGGGTCGTGTTGTCGCGCAGATCGAGCCTTACGGTACGGAAACGGAAGACCTCGGCCGCCCAGCGCAGCGGCCGCACAAGGTCTTGCGCGATTTCTGGCGCGCCGCCCTGAGCCAAAGCATCTTCGAGAAATCGCAGATCGGCGATGAGTTCGTCGGCGCTCGCGTAGCTTACAGCATCGGCCGCATGCCCAGCCGTGATCCGCGCAATCGTCAGCTGGAGCCTGCGCAGTATGCCGAAAAGGAACTGCCGGTAGGGCTCGCCCGAATTGCGCTTGGCGATTGTCTCGCCTTCGGGGCTCTTCGCGAGCATCGCATCGAGAGCCGTTTGGAATGCCCGCGAAGCGGGCAAGGCCCATTGCGCAATCGACATTCTTTGCAAGAGCAAAGCAAGATGCTGCTCATAGTGGCGCAAACTTGCGAGCGCGTTCTGCTTGAGCGCTCTTCGCGTCACCTTATTGGTGACGAACGGATTCCCGTCGCGGTCGCCGCCAATCCAGGAGCCGAACTGGAAAAAAGGCGCGAGCCGAAATTGCTCGCCCGGGTAGTGTTCGCAAAGCGCCCGGTCGAGCTTTTTTAAAAGATCCGGAACGCCGTCGAGCAATGTCTCGTGAAAAAAATGCAAACCCCAGGCAACTTCCTGATCGACGGTCGGCTTCTCGCGGCGGACCTCGCCGGTCATCCACAAGAGGGCGATCTCATCGCGCAGCTTATCCATAATGGCGGCGCGCTCGCGATCGGTCCATCGCTGCTGCTCGAGTTCGACGAGCAGGAGGTAAATCCGGCGATGCTTTTCGAGAACGGTGACGCGTTTTGCTTCCGTGGGATGGGCCGTGATGACCGGGCGGACCCGAATCGAGGCGAGGCCAGTGCGCATTTCTTTGCCATCAATGCCGGCCATTGCCGCCTCGGCAATGACATTGGCAAAGGTGCTTTCGACGGCCGCTTCGCCGCGCATGCGCTCGGTTTGGCGGCGCAGCCGCATAGCGGTGTGCTGCTCGACAATCGATAGGAGCTGAAACCAAATCCCATGGGCCTGAAATACGCGGGAAAGCGATTCGGGTGCGAAATCGCCGGACTCGGGCCTCCCACGCAGTGCCGCCGCAACCTCCGGATGCTGGCGTTGCACCACGCCGGCCAGCAGCTCAAACAACAGATCCGCAACTTCCTCGCCATCGAGCATCGCCCGGATGCTCCCTGGCGCATTGCCGATTTCGATCCCTGGCTGCCCGGCCCGGAATGCTGTCATAGGATGTCCTCGCGGCACCGGCTCCGCCGGTTGCTTATCGCACTTTTCGCGAGGGGGGCGGGCAAGGAACAAGCAGCAGGCGAAGGGGGCATTCCCGGCCCCGGCTTTGACACTCTTGGCGTTACAACGCCACTCCCCTGCTCAGCAAAGCGTGACCGATTAATCGTGAACCTGCATCGTTAAGGTGATTGTCGTCCCTGTATAGGGGCACATCCATGAGAATAGGACGACATTTTTTATCCTCGCATATCACTTGATTGGGGTCAATGAAGCGGACTTGCGGAAAGCGGGACTGGATTTCGCCAAAATACTCCGGGGCGCCGCGCTGCGCTCCTTCCCAGCTCCGGGTTGCGCCAAATACCCTCCGCCGGATGGGGCAGCTGGCGGCACGGGCGATACTTTCGCTGCTAAGGATTACGGTAAGCTCGGCACCGCTTTTCAGCACCGCCTCGATAGAGGCGATGAGCTGCTCCTTGGCCGCGGGCTCCCTCGGCCAATTCGCCGCAAGCACCACTCGCCGGTAATGATTGGAGGCGATCAATGCATAGGCGGCCTCATTCCGCCTCAGGCAGTAAGCAACATATCTGCCGGTCTTACCCGTATAATAGCCTAAGATTGGAGGACAGCCATCCGTGGAGTAGTCCATCAGCGATATGCCTTGGGCCTTCGCCAGGACTTCGATCACGCCGGTGAAATGGTTCGCGAAGGAATCGCCGATCAGGATGCCGTCGAGCGCGGGATTGCCGGCCCCGATCCGGCAGCTCGCGCTCGGAGGCGTGTCGTAGAGTGCACTCGGGACCTGACAGCCCCACCGCAACACGTCCGGCTTTGCCTCCAGAACCCGGTCGAGCTCGGCCACCTGGGGATCGAATCGATCCGGAAAGCCCGCTGCGCAGGCCGCCGCAATCGCAATCGCAAACAAAGCGAGGGAAGGAATCCCAAACCGGCGCACGAATACCTGGGAGCACTCCAAGGAGGTGCCAGACCGGCGCATTGGCACCTCAACGAACTTCCACGAAAGCCATGCGAGCAAGCTCGAAACGGCAGCGACGATGATGCTCAATAGCGGCCCTATTTCGATATCCGCATAAGTAAGGCAGGCGACAATTGGCCAGTGCCACAAATA
>JAFMSB010000207.1 GCA_017353815.1 Methylocapsa sp.
AGGAGCGAAATACTCTCGTGCCGGAGAATCTTGGGCGCGGCGGATCATAGCCCGCCCAGTCCGGCCTGAAGGCATTGGCGCGCGCCTTTGCCAAAGGAAGGCGCTGCTTATCAGCCTCGGAGCGCTTATGAGCCAAGGCAACCTTTGCATATTCGGAGCGCACCGAATGAATTGCGGGTGCCCGCGATTGCGCCGACAAAAGCGTTTGCACGACCCCGACGGCGCGGCTCGCATCCGCGACATAGACCGCTTGGCCCTTGGTATAATTCGGATGGATCTTGACCGCAGTGTGCACCCGGCTCGTTGTCGCCCCGCCGATCAGAAGCGGCAGATCAAAACCTTCCCGCTCCATCTCGGCGGCAACGAAGCACATCTCGTCGAGCGAGGGGGTTATGAGGCCCGAAAGGCCAATCGCATCCGCTTTTTCCGCCCGCGCGGCGTGCAAAATTTTTGCCGCCGGGACCATGACGCCAAGATCGACGATCTCGTAATTGTTGCAGGAGAGCACGACTCCGACGATGTTCTTGCCGATATCGTGAACATCGCCTTTGACCGTCGCCATGACGATCTTGCCCGCGCTTGAGCGCGCACTCCCGCCGCTTCTTTTCTTTTCTTCCTCCATAAAGGGGAGGAGATAAGCGACGGCCTGCTTCATCACGCGCGCGGATTTGACGACCTGCGGCAGGAACATCTTGCCAGAGCCGAAAAGATCGCCGACCACATTCATCCCGGCCATCAATGGCCCCTCGATCACGTCGAGAGGTTTTGCCGCAACCCTGCGCGCCTCCTCGACATCGGTCTCGATGAAGCCGGTGATACCGTTAACAAGCGCATGCTCGAGCCGTTTCTCGACCGGCCCCTCGCGCCAGGCGAGGTCCCGTCCGGCAGACTCTTTGCTCTGGCCCTTGAAACTTCCGGCAAGCGCAAGGAGCCGCTCCGTTGCATCCGGCCGCCGGTTGAGCACGGCATCCTCGCAAGCCTCCCGAAGCTCGGAGTCGATCTCGGCATAGACCGGCAATTGGCCCGCATTGACAATGCCCATATCCATGCCGGCCACGATGGCATGATAGAGAAAGACGGAATGCATGGCCTGGCGCACTCCCTCATTGCCGCGAAAGGAAAAGGACAGATTGGAAACGCCGCCGGAGATGTGAACGAGCGGAAATTTTTGCCGGATTTGCCGCGCAGCTTCGATGAAATCGGTGCCGTATCTGTCGTGATCCTCGATGCCGGTCGCGACGGGGAAAATGTTCGGATCGAAGATGACGTCTTCGGGAGGAAAAGCCGCGTCTTCGGTCAGGATCTTATAGGCGCGCGAGCAAATCGCCACCCTGCGCTCGAGCGTGTCGGCCTGGCCTTGCTCGTCGAAAGCCATAACCACGGCGGCAGCGCCGTAAGCACGAAGCCGCTTGGCCTCCGAGATAAAATTTTCAACCCCCGCCTTAAGCGAAATGGAATTTACGACGGCCTTGCCTTGCACGCATTTGAGGCCCGCCTCAATCACCGAAAACTTTGACGAATCGATCATCACTGGGACGCGGGAAATGTCGGGCTCCGCGGCAACGAGATGCAAGAACTCGACCATTGCCTTTTGCGAATCGAGCAGGCCCTCGTCCATGTTGATATCGATGACCTGCGCGCCCATTGCGACCTGATCGCGCGCGATATCGAGAGCGGCAGCAAAATCGCCATCCTTGATGAGCTTGCGGAATTTGGCCGAGCCTGTGACATTGGTGCGCTCGCCAATATTGACGAATGGAATTTCATGAGTGAGGGTGAATGGCTCAAGCCCCGAAAGCCGCAGCAGCGGCGGGATAGCGGGGACCTTGCGCGGGGGAATGCCTTTGACGCGCTCAGAGATGGCACGAATGTGATCGGGCGTCGTGCCGCAGCAGCCGCCGACGACATTGACAAGGCCGGCTTCGGCAAATTCGCCGACGAGCGAAGCCATATATTCCGGGCTCTCGTCGTAGAGGCCAAATTCGTTCGGAAGGCCGGCATTAGGATAGGCGCAGATGAGCGTATCGGCGATGTGCGATAGCTCTGCGATGTGGGAGCGCATTTCGTGCGCGCCAAGAGCGCAATTCAAGCCAAAGGTCAGAGGCTTTGCATGACGCAATGAGTACCAGAACGCGGCCGGAGTCTGGCCCGAGAGCGTGCGGCCCGATAGGTCGGTGATCGTGCCGGAGATCATGACCGGCAATCGCTCGCCCAAGGACTCGAAAACGTCTTCGATGGCAACAAGCGCGGCTTTCGCGTTCAACGTGTCGAAAATCGTCTCGACAATCAAAATATCGGCGCCGCCCTTGATGAGTGCGTCGGCAGCCTCGGCATAGGCCTCGCGCAACTCGTCAAAACTGACCGCGCGGAAACCGGGATTATTGACATCGGGGGAAATCGAGGCGGTGCGGTTGGTTGGTCCGAGCGCGCCTGCGACATAGCGGCGGATGCCATCCTTTTGCTGCGCTTCGGCGGCGGCTTCGCGGGCAAGGCGCGCCGCCTCGAAATTCAGCTCGGGGACGAGCGCTTCCATGCCGTAATCGGCCTGCGAGATTCGATTCGAATTAAACGTGTTTGTCTCTACGATGTCGGAGCCCGCCTCAAAATAGGCCAGGTGGATGGCTTTAATCGCATCCCTTTGGGTGAGCGTCAGAAGATCATTGTTGCCCCTTACGTCGCGCGGCCAATCCGCGAACCGTGTACCGCGAAAATCGGCTTCCGAAAATTTATGGTGCTGGATCATCGTGCCCATAGCGCCATCCAGCATCAAGATTCGCTCTTGCGCCACCGCGTGAATGGCCCGCTGCGTTTCGTGACCGGGCAGCCTCAGTGTCATTTAGGCAGCCTCTTGGGTGAGCCTCGGGCGGAGCCCGAGGAGATGGCAGATGGCGTAGACAAGATCCGCGCGGTTCATCGTATAAAAATGGAACTCCTTGATCCCGTGATCGACAAGATCGAGCACTTGCTCCGCGGCAACGGTGGCGGCAACGAGCTTTCGCGTTTCGGGATCGTGATCGAGCCCGTCAAATCGGTCGGCGAGCCATTGCGGCACGCTTGCGCCTGCCCCTTGCGCGAATTTCGCCGTCTGCTTGAAGCTTTGCACGGGAACAATACCGGGCGTTATGGGAATATTGATCCCTTTATCCCGGACCTTGTCGAGAAAGCGCAAATAAATTGCATTGTCGAAGAAGAACTGGGTGATTGCCCGGCCGGCCCCGGCATCGATTTTCCGCTTCAAAACATCGATATCGTCATCGGGACAAACGCTTTCGGGATGTCCTTCGGGATAAGTGGATACGGAAATTTCGAAGTCCGCAATGCGTTTTATTCCTGCAACCAGCGCGGCGGATGTTGGATAGCCCTCGGGATGCGGGCGAAACTTCGCTCCGAGCCCGCCTTGAGGGTCGCCGCGCAGCGCGACGATGTGGCGAACGCCAAGGTCCCGGTATTCGGTCACAATCGCATCGATTTCCTGGCGTGAGGCGGCAACACAAGTCAAATGCGCGGCGGGCCTAACCGCCGTTTCCTTTAAGATTCGCGCAACCGTCGTATGAGTGCGCTCGCGCGTCGATCCTCCTGCTCCGTAGGTGACGGAGACAAAGTTCGGGCAAAGTGGCGCGAGCCGCTTGATCGATTCCCAAAGCACCCTTTCCATCTCTTCGGTGGCGGGAGGAAAGAACTCAAAGGAAACAGTAATATCCGGGTGGCCCGAGCGGCTGGGCCTCGGAAAGGAGCAAAAAAGCGTTTCGTTCATGCGACTTCCTGCGCGCGAGTGGGAAGGGGATCGGCGATTATTCTACGGTCGCGGCCAAGCCATAGGGATACCGTGAGCTTACCTGCTTCGCCGGGGCCCGGCACGAGGTTATCGGTTGCGATCAAATCCAATCCGGCGCCAGACAGGAAGGTCTTGATTTCATCCAATGCAAAACCGAGCCGCCTGTGCGCATGCGCCAGGCGCAAGGCTTCTTTTTCATGGGGGGCAAAATCGACGATGAGGAGCCGGCCGCCAGGGCATAACAGGCGCGCCGCCTCGCGCACCGCACGTGGAGGATCATCGAGGTAATGCAAGACCTGATGCATGACGACGAGGTCGTAGCGATCGTCCCCGCTCCGCAGCGCGTAGATATCGCCTTGGAGCAATTGCACATGGCGCAGCCTCGCGCGCTCGATCCGCACGCGCGCAAGGCCGAGCATTTGTGCCGATTGATCGATGCCGGCGGCACGCGCGGCAAGCGGCGCCAGCAGCTCGAGAATGCGTCCGGTGCCGGTCCCAAGGTCGAGAAGCGCGTGGATAGGTCCTGGCCCAACGGCTCTGCGTATTGCGGCCTCGACTCTCTCTTCCGCCACATGCATCGCCCGCAGCTCATCCCAATCTGCGGCGTGCACGGCAAAATATTTCGCCGCCTGCTCGGCGCGGGCCTGCCGGACCTCGGCGAGGCGGGCCCGGTCGGCGGCAAGCACCGGCTCGGAGG
>JAFMSB010000208.1 GCA_017353815.1 Methylocapsa sp.
CTCCTCCAACCGGGATCGTGGCCACCACGGAACCCGCCGCGGTATCGATGACCAAAACGCCGCCCGGAGATTCGTTCGTGACGTAGAGCTGTTTCCCATCAGGCGAGACCGCGATTGCCCCGGGCGTAGCGTCCGCCGGCAGAGGGACCGCCCCCGCCACTTGGTTCCAGACCGTGTCGATGACCCGGACAAGGGAAGCTGGCCCGGAGATTGCGGCATAGGCCTGCTTTCCATCCGGAGCGACGCCGATTCCACCGGCGAAATCGCCTCCGGCCGGAATTGTGTGCGCCACCCGGTTGCCGGCCGTTTCGATGACTTCTATGGTGGTGTCGAGAGCGGCGGTGTTTGCGGTAACATAGACGTGTTTCCCATCGGGTGCGACCGCCAATCCAAACGGGGTGAGGGGGAGCTTATCGGCGGGGAAAACGCCCATCGGGATGGTGGCCACTCGCTTGGCAGTGGCAGTGTCGATAACCGATACGGAATTATCGCCGGAGCTCGAAACATAGGCGAATGGCGCGGCCTCTCCAGGCGAGACGCTTTCGGCGAAAAGCGCGAGCGCGATACCTAGCCTCGGCCGTCTGAGCGGCAAAAGGCGGCGGCCGGGCTTACGGGTTGAGCCCAAGAAATTTCTCCACGTGTTTCGTTGCGGTTAGGCGGGATCTTTGCACGTTTGAAATATGAAATCTACTAACAATTATCAATTATAGGAAGTCCCGCTATCCCGGCGGCCGGCCCGGGTTGGCTTTTCCGCGGCCCGCGAAGGTTGGGGGAAAACTTTTACAGCGCCGCAATGCAAAGGTGCGCGGCCGGCTGCGGGCTGCTGGCGGCAATTCAACGCGGGGAGGTTGTGCCTGCCGCCGGAGGAACCGGCATCGAGGCTGGGCGTTGGTTTACGCCCATTTCCAGCTGGCAACAGGACGAAGAATCTGCCGCGATGCCAGAGCCGGTCCTTTACTTTCTTTCCGCCCCTGGCGAGATGGCGGAACGCACCCGGTTCTTCGATTGGCGGAGCACCGCGCTCGGGCCGCCCGCCGCTTGGCCCCAGCCCCTGAAGACGGCGGTGGGCATCTGCCTCGCGTCGCGTCATCCCATAGTCATATGGTGGGGGAAGGACACCTGCATTCAATTCTATAACGACGCCTATATCCCGTTCCTCGGAACCGCCAAGCACCCCGGCTGCCTTGGCCGCTCGGGGCGCGAATGCTGGAGCGAGATTTGGCCCACCATTGGCCCGATGATTGACGGTGTATTCGCAAGCGGGCAGGCCACATGGTCCGAAGATTTGCTGCTGGTTCTCCGCCGCAATCTTCCTCGCGAAGAATGCTATTTCACGTTTTCCTACGGTGCCATTCGCGGCGAGGATGGCGCGATTGGCGGGATTTTTTGCGCCTGCAATGAAACAACAGCACGCGTCGTTGGGGAGCGGCGGCTGCAAGCGCGCCGCGACCTAGGCCGGCTGGAGACGGAGGCAAGGACGACCGCTGGCGCCTGCGAGATAGCAATCCGGACCCTTGCCGGGAATCGTCACGACGTCCCGTTTGCTCTCCTTTATTTGTTGGATGCAGGCGGAAGCCACGCGCTGCTGGCGGCCGCAACGGGGCTGGGATTTGGCAGTGTGCCCGCTCCTAGCCAAATCGGCCTGGAAACTAATACAGCTGCCTCAGCGAGCTGGCCGCTGCGGCAAGTGTTCGAGGCAAATTCGGCGCAGTTCGTTCGGGACCTTTCTTCAAGATTTGGACGGCTCCCTGGGGGCGTGTGGCCGGAGCCCGCCGAAACCGCGATAGTGGTGCCCCTGGCCGCGCCGGGGCAACCCCGGCCGGCTGGCTTTTTGGTGGCGGGCCTCAGCCCCCGGCGGCCGATCGACGCAAATTATAGGGCACATCTTGATCTTACCGGCAGGCATATCGGTGCATTGATCGCCAATGCGCGCGCTTATGAAGCGGAACGCCAACGTGCCGAGGCGCTCGCCGAAATAGACCGTGCCAAAACGGTTTTCTTTTCGAACGTCAGCCATGAATTCCGCACGCCGCTCACATTGATGATGGGGCCGCTGGAAGATGTTTTGGGCCAAAGCAGCGGCTTGCGGAAGGAGGATCGCGAGCGGCTGGAGATGGCGCATCGCAATTCCCTGCGGCTGCTCAAGCTTGTCAATAGCCTCCTCGACTTTTCCCGCATCGAAGCCGGCCGCATCCAGGCCTCCTTCGAACCTGCCGATCTCGCGGCTCTTACCGCGGAACTTGCGAGCGTGTTTCGCTCCGCGATCGAGCACGCAGGTTTAAAATTCGTAATCGATTGCCCGCCTGTCAAAGAGCCTGTCTATGTCGACCGCGAAATGTGGGAGAAGATCGTTCTTAACCTCATATCAAACGCATTCAAATTCACTCTCGAGGGCGAAATCGAGATCTTGCTCCGGCAAGTCGATTCGTCGGTGCAGCTGACCGTGCGCGATACCGGCACAGGAATTCCGGCTCGTGAAATCCCCCATCTGTTCGAGCGCTTTCACCGCATCAGGAATGCGCGCGGACGCTCGTTTGAGGGTAGCGGCATCGGGCTCGCCCTTGTGAGAGAACTGGTGAAGCTACACGGGGGCACCGTGCGGGTCGAAAGCGAAGTGAATCGCGGAAGCCGCTTCATTGTTGCAATCCCGCTTGGCAAAGCCCATCTCCCGCCTGGCCGCATCGAGGCCGCGCGAACCCAGGCTTCGACGGGCTTGCGCGCCGAGGCCTATATGGAGGAGGCGTTGCGCTGGCTGCCAAATGAGCCGCACGACCCGCCGGGTATGGCCGGCGCTCCGGATCAAGGTCTTGAACCTGGAAGCATTCAGCCGGCTGCTCAAAAGAGGCAACTCATTTTAATTGCGGACGATAACGCCGACATGCGCGGGTACCTGGGGCGCATTTTGAGCGGCTATGAGGTCTCCGCCGCCGCGGACGGTTTGTCTGCTCTAAGGCGCGCGCGCGAGTGTAAGCCGGATTTAGTTCTCGCCGACGTCATGATGCCGGAGAGGGACGGCATCGGATTGCTGCGTGAGCTTCGCGCCGATCCGCAGCTCAAATTAGTGCCGGTCATTTTGCTTTCGGCGCGCGCGGGCGAAGAGGCACGGATAGAGGGTATGCACGCCGGCGCGGACGATTATTTAATCAAGCCGTTCAGCGCCCGGGAATTGCGGGCCCGGGTCGAATCGCATTTGAAGATCGCGCGCATTCGAAAGGAGGCGGCCGAAGCGCTACGTTATCGCACGGAGCAATTCGCCACGCTTCTCAATCAAGCCCCGCTCGGGGTGTATCTGGTCGATGCGGATTTGCGCATTCGCGAGGCAAATCCAATAGCGCGGCTCAGATTCGGCGATATCCCGGGCGGTGTCATCAACCGCGATTTGAACGAAATCGCCCATATGCTTTTGGAAAAAGAATTTGCCGATGAGATTGTCCGGATCTTCCGCCGTGCGCTGGAGACTGGCGAGCCCTGCATCACGCCGGCGCGCGCCGTGTTACGCGCTGGCCGCGCGACGGCGGAATATTACGAATGGCGGCTGGACCGCATCGTGCTGCCCGATGGACGGTTTGGCGTTGTCTGTTACTTCCGCGACATCTCGGAAAGAGTGCAGGCGGAGGCAACACGGCAGCTTTTGATGAAGGAGCTCAATCACCGGATCAAAAACACGCTCGCGAATGTCCAAGCCATTGCGTACCAAACGCAACGGACCGCCAAAAATCCGGCCGATTTCGTGGCGCGCTTTTCAGGACGAATTCAATCGCTTGCCCGCGTGCACGCACTTCTGACGGACACCAGTTGGCGCGGTGCGGACCTTCGGGGGATCATTCTCGATCAGATTTTGGAAGGGCCGGCTGATGAATCGAGAATCATAACGGATGGGCCCGCGGTCACGTTGAGATCGCAAACGGCACTGCATTTCGCATTGGTGATTCACGAGCTCGGGACCAATGCCGTCAAATACGGCGCGCTGTCCGTGCCGGGCGGACGGATCGAGATTGACTGGTCGGTCGATAACGATAGGCTGCAAATGCGTTGGGCCGAACGCGGCGGGCCGGCCGTGACCGCGGCGCCAGAGCGCGGCTTTGGGACAACCCTCATCGAGCAAAGCGCCAAGAGCGAGAATGGTTTCGCCCGGATGTTCCGCGGGCCGGACGGCGTCACTTGGGAGATTTCCATGGCGCTACCGCAAGAGGAAGACGAGCACGCCTTTCTGAGGAATCTCGAATCAAGACCGCCAATGCGGATGGAGCAGCAAGAGAAAGGATGCAGCGCTATACCGCATGCGTCGCTTCGAGGCTTGCGTTTCCTGGTCGTCGACGATGAACCGCTCATTGCGCTTGACGCCGCCTGCAGCCTTCAATCGGCGGGGGCTGAAGCAGATGCCGCCAACACGGAAACGCAAGCGCTGCAAATTATCGCGGAAGCGGATTTCGACGGCGTGTTGCTCGACGCCAATCTGC
>JAFMSB010000209.1 GCA_017353815.1 Methylocapsa sp.
GGGCGCCGCACAAGCGATCATGAGCGGCAAGAGCTTGCTGCCCGCGGGCGTCACCCGGGTCGAGGGGGATTTCGCGAGCGGCGATTGCGTGCTCATCCGCAATTCCCGCTCGGCCGAAATGGGCCGCGGCCTCGTTGGCTATGATTCGGCCGAGGCAGCTTTGATTGCCGGGCGCAATTCGCAATCGATTTCGAGCATTCTCGGCTCTCCGGGGCGCGCGGCCATCATACATCGCGACGACATGGTTCTTTTTGGCGGCTATCTTGCCGTAGCACGAGGGGGAGATGGATAACATTGAAGCGGCCGCGCCCGAGGCCTGCGGGGCCAATACCGGCCAATTGATGGAGTCGCTCGGGCGGGCGGCGCGCAAATGCGCGCATGCGCTCTCGCTTGCACCAACGGAGCAAAAGAACCGTGCTCTTCTTTTGGCGGCGGCGGCCACTCGCGCGCGCAGTGCCAATATTCTCGCGGCCAATGCCCGCGACATGGCGGCTGCGAAAGCAAATGGCGCAACAGGAGCGTTTCTCGATCGTCTTGCCCTCGATGCGCCCCGGATCGAAGCGACGGCGAGCGGCCTTGAGGCGATCGCTGCTCTCCCCGATCCAGTGGGGCGCTTGCTCGCGCGCTTTGAGCGCCCCAATGGACTTGTCATCGAGCGCATCGCGACGCCGCTCGGTGTCGTTGGTGTCATCTACGAAAGCCGTCCTGCCGTCACCGCGGATGCGGGCGCGCTTTGCCTCAAAGCTGGTAACGCGGTCATCCTTCGCGGCGGCTCCGAGAGCTATTTTTCGAACCATGCAATTCACGATTGCCTGCTTACGAGCCTTAAAGAGGCGGGCCTTCCCAGGGACGCAATCGCCCTTGTGCCGACGGCCGACCGCGCGGCGGTCGGCGAAATGCTGCGCGGGCTTTCGGGCAATCTCGACGTCATCGTCCCTCGCGGCGGCAAGGGTCTTGTCGGGCGCGTCCAGGACGAAGCGCGCGTGCCGGTCTTTGCCCATCTCGAAGGCATCGTGCATGTTTACGTCGACCGCGCCGCCGATCTGGAAAAAGCAAAATCGGTTCTCTTCAACTCAAAACTCCGGCGCGCAGGGATTTGCGGTGCGGCCGAGACCTTGCTTGTTGACCGCGCCTGCGCGGCAACGCATCTCGCGCCGCTCGTCAAAATGCTGCTCGCCGCAGGCTGCGAAGTGCGGGGCGATGCGGCAACGCTTGCCATCGATCCACGTGTTGTGCCGGCAACCGGGGCCGATTGGTCAACCGAATATCTTGATGCGGTCATTTCCGTGCGTGTTGTCGATGGACTCGTCGCGGCAATCGCTCACATCGAGGCATATGGTTCGCATCACACGGATTGCATCGTAACCGAGGAGGAGGAGGCAGCCGCGCGTTTTTTGCACGAGGTTGATTCGGCGATTGTTATCCACAACGCCTCGACGCAATTTGCTGATGGCGGTGAATTTGGTTTTGGCGCCGAGATTGGTATCGCAACAGGACGAATGCATGCGCGCGGCCCGGTCGGGCTCGAGCAGCTCACCTCGTTCAAATACCGCGTGCATGGCAGTGGGCAAACCCGCCCTTGAGCCTTGCCAAATTTGCGCTTCCCCTTTTTGTGCCGGGCCTAAGAGTGGGCTTATTCGGCGGCAGTTTCAATCCGCCCCACGAAGGTCATAGGGCGGCGAGTCTGCTTGCGCTCAAGCGCCTCCAGCTCGACCGGATCTGGTGGCTCGTCAGCCCGGGAAATCCCCTAAAAGACCTCGCGGAGCTGGCGCCCTTTGGGCTGCGCCTTGATGTCGCGCGAAAGCTCTCCAATCATCCGCGCATCGAAGTGACCGGCATAGAGGCTGCAATCGGCTCGGCATATAGCTTCGAGACGATCTGCTACTTGAAGCGGCGCTGCCCCGGCGTGCATTTCGTTTGGGTGATGGGCGCGGACGGTTTTCGCACTTTCGATTGCTGGCAGCGCTGGCGCGAGATCGCAAAGCTACTCCCAATCGCCGTCATCGACAGGCCCGGATTCACATTGACCGCGCTTCACGGGCAGGCCGCAATGGCGCTCGCACGTTACCGGTTGGATGAATCCCGCGCGCCGGTTCTCGCCACCGCCGCGCCGCCCGCCTTTGTTTTCTTGCATGGGCCGCGCTTGCCCTTCTCCTCCACGCAACTTCGCACAAAGCAGCTCCCCGCCGGCGCGGAAGGCCCAATAAGCTTGCGGTAAGCCCAGAGCGAATTCCACAAAAGTTGACAGGCTTCTGCGGCCGGAATTCGCTCCGACTTATTGATTTGGCGCGATTTCTTATCGCTCGGCTGAATCCGGCCGGGCGGAAAGCGCGCTAGCCCGGAATTCTCGCTCAGCGCCAACCGGCCGTACCCCGGTTCAATTCCAGCCCTCGGCCTTCGCCGGCCGGGGGCTTTTGTTTCAGGTGGGCCTTCGGCGAAAGGGATGAAATGAGACGCAGAGAGTTGGACGGCGAGCTTGTATGGTGATCGCTCTGCCTATTGTTGGCGTGGTGCTGGCCTTTTTTGGCGATTGGAGGGTGCTGGCATATGCCGGCACGCTGTGGGCGACGGTGTGCGAGATTTGTGCGATAAGGAATACCCTTGTCCCGAGGAGCCATCGGCTGATGCATCCGGCTTTAAGCCATCACCTTATTTGCAAGCACTTGAGCGCGCGTCAGGCTTTTGCCACCGGAGGTGATAAATCTCAGGCCGGTGCTGTTTGAACATCTCATCCGGCTGCTGCAAATGCAACCCAAGGTCGAAACGCAAACGCTAAATTGGCGGATACGTTCACCAAGGACACCGCAGCCAAGACGGGCCGGAGCGCGCGCTTGTCCCTCGGGCCCGGAGTGGCGGCGTGGGCGGGACGCTGTTTGCGGCAGGATCACGCGCGAGTTTTTGGAGATGTCAAAATGAACCGCACAGCGATCGCTTTGGGCGCCTTGGCGCTGGCGCTGGCGTCCGGGCTTCTCGGCTACGGCATTGCGAGGCTAATGCCGCCGAAAGATCCGTGGGCCGCGTTTCATCCGGTGCTGGGGCCGCCGCGCCAGTTCGTCACTTATGGACCAGGCATTGATTCGTGCGGGAAAATGCTATCGGACGTGGCGGAGGACGGCGATTCCGCCAAGATCGTATATCTGTCGTGGGTGCTAGGCTATCTCTCTGCCGCGGGAGTTTTCGCCAAAAATAATACGGGCTTCGATGCCAATGGCGTCTTTGCATGGGTGACAAATTACTGCCAGGCCCATCCGCTCGATCACATCAATGAAGCAGCTTTCAAATTGCTGCTCCAGAAGAGGTGAGTTGCCCGGCATCGCAGAAGCGCTTACGCAGTGAGCTATCGCCCTCGGCTTGACCCGCTGGGGGCTTTTCTTTTGCCGCATCAAAGAGCTTGCCCAAAGGCGGGGTGCGGCCAGCCGGAAATCAGGATGGAACGTAGGCGGGGAGCACCCGGACGCCCAAAGCGGGGGCGAACACCCTCAACTCCATCTGGAAAGCGTCGAGTCCAGTTTACCCAATGCCTTAAGGATGTAACTGCCGCCGTACGGCAGACGTCGGGCATATTGCTCCACGAGCTTAGGTTGCAGACCCCATGCAAGCAACAATATCGCAATGACCCACAGCGGCACGGCAATCCACGCCGTTGTGATTGACGCGAGAACCGCAACGCCAAGGGCGATTCCAATTGTGATTGTTTGTTTTTTGGTTGCCATCAAAGAAATCTAGCAGCAAGAACCAATTTCGTCCAGCATCCGAACTCCTTCGGGAAAAATCTGAGTGCAGCCGCCGTACGCGGGACAATGGGCTGCGGCGATGGCGTTGCGGATTTTTTGGTGAGCGCCGGTTAGGCCCCGTAAAAAGCCCCCGGCTGCCGCTACCTATACGGTGGTGAAAGGCGCGCCCTGCCTTTAGGCATTGCGCGTAGGTGCTGAGATGCCATTGGCGATCAGCGTTAGCCCCGGCGGCCGGGGAAAGCTTAATGTTCTTGCCCTCATGAGGGGGCTATTATCAGAAGAAGCTTGTAAGCGACTTGTTCTGGCTAATTCTCTCCAATGTGAACGATTGGGGCGGTATGAGCCAGTTGCAATCTCCCAACTGGGTTCTTTACTGACAAATCACTGACGTAAATTGTTCGTCTGTTTGTTTCTTAGCCTAAGTCGTTGATTTTATTGGAGGCCTCGCCCGGAATCGAACCGGGATAGAAGGATTTGCAGTCCTCTGCGTAACCACTCCGCCACGAGGCCCCTGGCCGAACCCGCAAAGGCGCCAATGGCCCCTGCTGGAGGCGCGGGAGATCCAAATACAGGTAAGACCGGACAGAAGCGAACTCCGCCTATACATAGGAAAAGCTTGGCCCGCAAGGAAGCGCCCAGAAGGCCTGCCAGGTAGCCGCCTCGGGCTCGGGAGGAAGCACCGCCGCAGGCGCTTTGCAAAGGGGGGGCAGGCTTGCTATA
>JAFMSB010000210.1 GCA_017353815.1 Methylocapsa sp.
AAGGTCTCGCGGAACAGCCGCAAGCCTGCCCGGCAGCGGTCGATGATGGCATCCACCGCCGCCGCCTGGAACGAGGCGCAGACATCGGCGATGTCCGCTGGCGTTGGCGAGCCCAAGCGCTCGATTTCGAGCCGGACCGCGGTCTTCAGCCCCGAGAAGGAAAAATCCGCCCGCGGCCGGCCGAGCATCGGGCGCGGAAGATCGAAGCGTGCGGCATCGCCTTCGGCCGCGAGCTTTTCGACCTGGGGCCCGCCGGGATAAGGAAGGCCAAGCATCTTGCCGACCTTGTCGAATGCCTCGCCCGCGGCGTCGTCCACCGTCGAGCCAAGCCTAAGGTAGCTCCCAACGCCGCGCACGGCCACGAGTTGCGTGTGCCCCCCCGATACCAGGAGAACCAAATAAGGGAAGGAGATTTCGTCGGTGAGCCGGGCTGTCAGCGCATGCGCCTCGAGATGGTTTACGGCAATGAAAGGCCTGCGGCTTGCCAGCGCCAGGGCCTTTGCCGCGGTTAATCCAACGATGATCCCGCCAATGAGGCCAGGACCCGCCGCCGCAGCAATGCCGTCGAGATCTTCGAGCTCCAGCCCGGCGCGGTCGAGAGCGCGCCGCACCAGCCGGTCGAGGGTCTCGACGTGGGCGCGCGCGGCAATCTCGGGCACAACTCCGCCAAAGGCCGCGTGCTCGGCAATCTGACTCAAAATCTCATTCGATAGAATCTCGCCCGATCCGCCCGGCGGCAGCTGCACGACGGCGGCCGCGGTTTCGTCGCAGGTTGTTTCAATGCCAAGCACGCGCATGGGGATGGGCAAGCCTTGTTCCTTTCCGCGCCGGCCGCGGGAGAGTTTGGCATTCGCAGCCCGCGAGATTAAGTGGGAAGCTTATAGAATCGCAACTGTTGCGAGGGAATATGGCCGATCTTTCGCCCGCCGGGCGGCCAAAATTTGCTCATCCGCTGAAAATAGGCACCCGCGGGAGCCCCTTGGCGCTCGCCCAGACGCGCAAAGCCGTCTGCCGCCTCGAGGCGGACCATGGGCTTGCCGCCGGAAAGACCGAGATCGTTGTCATAAAAACAAGCGGCGACATGATCCTCGACCGGCCCTTGGCCGAGGCGGGCGGCAAAGGGCTTTTTACCAGAGAGCTCGATACCGCTTTGCTCAATGGCGGCATCGACATTGCCGTGCACTCGGCCAAGGACCTGCCCGTGGCCCTCTCCCAGGGAGTAGAAATCGCCGGCTATTTGCCGCGCGAGGATGCCCGCGATGCCTGGATTTCCCCGCTTGCACCTCATCCTCGCGAGCTTCCGCGGGGCTGCACGGTCGGCACGGCATCGCTGCGCCGCGGCGCCATGGTTTTGCGGCTTAGGCCCGATCTCAAAATCGCCCTTTTGCGGGGAAACATCGAAACGCGGCTTGCCAAGGCGGGCAAAGGCGAGTTCGCCGCCACCCTCCTGGCGCTGGCGGGTTTGGAGCGCCTCGGCCTCGACGACAGGGTGACGGCAATTCTCGATCCACAAGAATTCGTTCCGGCTCCCGGCCAGGGGGCGATTGCCCTAACGGTCCGCGCAGCCGATCGCGGAATGCTTCACTTTTTGGCGCCGGTGCTTGATCCGCCAACCGCGGTTGCGCTTTCGGCGGAACGCGCGTTTCTGCGCGTCCTTGGTGCCTCCTGCCAGATCCCGGCCGGAGCTTACGCACGACTCGCAGGAGAAAATCTCACCATTAAGGCCATCGTGCTTTCACCGGATGGCTCAAGGTTTTTTGAGTCCGAGGTCTCGGGGCCCGCAAGCGGTGCCGAGCGGATTGGCGAGACGGCGGCCAAAGATCTCGCCGCCCGGATGCCTGCCGGGTTTTTCGATTCCTAGCGCGCTTTCCGCTCAGCTGGAATCGGCCGAGCGATAAGAAATCGCGCCAAATCAACACGAAAGAACCAATTCGCAAAAGTCTTTCAACTTTTCCGGAATTCGCTCTAAGGCGCAGTCCGCAGCGGCCCCGTGGTCAGCGCGGATGGCGCTTCGACGCCAACGCAACCATCTTAGAGTGTCAGGTTAAGGGCGCACAACTCACTGGCGAGGGTGAGATGGTTATTGGGGCGGTGTCAGGCGTTGTGCTGGTAGTGAGGTTGACCAAGGTAGCACTACCCAATCCGGCGTAATCAGCGGTCAAAGGGGGTGCGAAACCTTGTATCAATGTCTGGGTGGAGGTGGTGCTCACGGTGGTGAAAGTAATCGTATTCCCGGAGCTGACCGGAGGTGCCCCGATGGTTGACGTTAGGACGAAATTGTAAGAGATCGAATACCGAGAACCAGGGGCCAGGTTCCACGCCTGCGCGATGAAAGTGTACGACGCACAATTGAGCAAGACGCCGGCTGACATGAGGCCAATGGCTAAGGCGGGATTTGTGGACAGCGCAAGCAGCCCGGCTAGGCCAAAAAACGCCAAAAGCGTGCGTAACATGGGCTTTCTGCCTGCGGAGAATAGTTACAAACAAGCTTTATCCCTGATGCCGTTATCCCTTGGACACGAGAGGACAGCCGCCCTCATTCAGGGGCCGGAAAGCCTCATCTGCCGGTATGGTCTGCAGGAGCTTCAAATAGTCCCACGGATATTTCGATTCGGCCGGAGTCTTGACCTCAAAGAGATACATGTCGCGTGCCACGCGGCCGTCAATGCGCAGCTTTCCGTTGTGCGTCATAAAATCATTGATGGGCATCTCGCGCATCTTGGCCATCACAACGTCCGCGTCATCGCTGCCAGCGGCCTCCACGGCTTTTAGATAATGTGTGATGGATCCGTAGATACCTGCTTGAATCATGGTTGGCATGCTATTCATTTTGTGGAAGAACCGCTCGGCAAATGCGCGCGTTTTTTCGTTTTGGTCCCAATAATAGGCAGAGGTCATGAGCAGCCCTTGCGCTGTCTTGAGGCCGAGGTTGTGCACACCGATTATAGTCACAAGCAAGCCGACAAGGCGCTGGCCATCTTGAACGATGCTGAACTCGCTCGCCTCCTTGATGGCATTGATCATGTCTTGTCCTGCGATGGCAAGACCGACGATCTTTGCTCGTGAGGTTTTTGCTTGCAGGAGATACCGGGAGAATTCGACCGTCCCCAGCGGGACCAGGGCGCTGCCGAGCATGATGCCGCCAGCCACTCTGATTACGTTGCTCGCGTCTCGCTGCATCGCATAGCCAAAAGCGTAGTCCGCGGTAATGAAGAACCAGCTATCACCGCCCGCTCTAACGATCGCATTGGCGGTGCCGTGAGCCATGGCGTAAGTGTCATAAGTCCAGTGGATCGAGTAGGGAGAGCAGTTCGGGCCGGTAAGGTCGTCGGTCGCAGGGGCAGAGAATAGGACGATTTTCTTCCCCTCCCGGGATACTTGCTGGACCGCCAATGCCACAGCCGAATTCGGCACATCGGCGATCACATCGACACCCTCGGAGAACCACTCGCGCGCGGTCGCCGCCCCAAGCTCGGGGCTGTTTTTTGGGTCGGCAGAAACGAATTCGATAGGCCTGCCGAGCACAGAGCCGCCGAAATCTTCAATTGCCATGCGCGCGGCCTCAATCGAGCCGGGCCCGCCAGCTTGAGAGTAAACAGAAGACATATCGGCGAGCACGCCAATTTTGATTGGCTGTGGATCGTTTCCTGCCGCGCCAGTCAGAAAAATAATCATCAAACCGGCGCTCGAAGCAGCGGGGAGCTTCATGCGGCGGCTTTTCCGGCTCATGGGACCTAGGGTGTTGCCTCGGGCGGCGTTGCCCGGATTCGCACCTTGCTGCCGTCTCGGAGGTCGACCGGCGGGTTGAGAATAAGCCGGTCGCCATACTTAACTCCATCCGACACCTCGACCTCATGACCAAAATCACGGGCGATCTTAATCTTTTGCAAGTGGACGATATCGTTCCGGACGGCTGCCACGCTGAGCCCATTCTGATTAAAGATTATGGCATCGGCGGGCAGGATAAACGATGGCGTCCGGCGGGGAATCCGCAGCTCGACGGTGCAATAGGTGCCGGCCGTTAAGGCGCCATCCGGGTTGGGCACGTCAATCTCGGTAAGGAGCGTCCGCGTGCCGGGCTGGAGGGCGCCGGCAATCATCGTAACCTTTCCGGGAAAAGTGCGGTTTGGCATCTCCGGGACGTGCACGACCGCGTCAACCCCACGAGCGAGCCCGAAGGCTTGATCCTGCGGCACATAGGTTTGAATGCGGATCACGTCGCTGTGCACCATTGAGAACATTGATGTCCCGCTATTTGCATTGGCCTGGACAAGGTCGCCAACATCGATGAAGCGGCCCGTGATCACGCCATCAAACGGCGCCGTGACCTTCTCGTAGCCGGTCAATGTTACCAAACGGTCCACCGCCGCCTGCTGTGCCACGACATTGGCTTCGGCCAGCCCGAGAGCTGCCTTTTGCGACTCGTAGGTCAGCCGATC
>JAFMSB010000211.1 GCA_017353815.1 Methylocapsa sp.
AGGCCCTGTTTTTGATGCGCCCGCGCTCGACAATTTTCTTTGGTTGCGAAGACGAGCGGCCCTTCGCTGCAGGCCCGAAACGGCCAGCCCTGCCAGCGCCGGCTTCGATCGATCTTTTCAACGTTTCGAATCCCGACTGCAGCGCAGATAAAAGCGCCAGCCCGAATCCGCTGAGAATCATGCACCCTGCCATGGCTGCCATCTCGATATGGGCATTTGGCCAGGCGGTTGCGCTTGGGACGAACGCAACGATGTTTGGTGCGGCAAGCAAGAGAGCCCAGCCAAGGGCAATTGCCAAGAGTCCGAGCCACGTCAGCCGGTCGAATGTCATGTGCCGATCCTAAATACCGCCTTGGAGCAAGACGCCGCTTGGGCGCCGCAAGAATCCCGCAAACGGTTTGCGCTCACCCCGTTGCGGCGGGGCGCCCCGCTGTGTATTGCCGTTCCATGGGGCGTCGGCGGGTCATTGAGCAAGCTCACGCTTGGGAATGTAATTGAACTCTGCGACAAGGATATCGGTAACGATGTTTTTTCCAAGACGCTGGTTGACCCTTTGGGCTATCGTTTTCGTGAGTTGGTCCACGTCGTATTTCTCCAGATGATGGAAATCGATTTGGCTGCCATAAAGTACGCGAAACGCTTCATCGGCGATGAAATCTTCGGGCGGAACAGAAACACCGCGAAGGCCATCCTCGTCCGCCAAATAAACGAACTGTGCCACGACGTAACCTTCGACGGCTCCATTTGATATCATGGGCACATTGACCGGAGCGATCTTCTTGCCTTGGATTCCTGCCGATTTTTTTGCCAGCGCGGCCACCCCCGGCTCGTTGAAGTTCCATGTCGCAGCAATATAAGCGGCCAAGGCAGTCACTGCGATAAGCCAAAGGCAGCAGGCGACGAGCCGTATCATGACCGGCTGGCTTTCGACACATGCCCAGGTAAATAAGTGCCATCGGACTCCTGTTGCTCTATCGTGCGCGCTATGGCCGCGGTAATCGCGGCAATGGCTTCCAAATGTGTCCGCAGAAGGCTGAGATTGCTTTGAAGCTTCTCGCGCAATCGAGCGACCGCCGGCTTCGTTTCAAGTCCAAGAGTTTCACACCCGCAGCCGCGCACGGCGGCAATCGCTCGCCGCATTTCAAGAAGGCCAAGGCTTTTTTTTTGGTTGTGCTCTTCAAGATCCGCCAGCCTGTGCTCGCGCAAGATCGCGTTTTCTCGATCAAGAAGGCAATCGAGCCGCTCAATAATCCCCATTAGCGCAACAGCCGCCAATACCGGAGGCCGCGCGGAACTCTCTTTTTCGCCAAAGCAATCTCGCTGCGGCAAAGGCAATCCACTGCGGCCCTTTCCATCAGCTGGCCCCAGCTGCTCGCCGGCGAGAAAAACAGAACCAGTACTTGGCAAGGGGGTCACGACTAGCTACTCACGCAGGCCTTGGAAGAGAAAACAAAGCGCTTAAGCGCCGCCCCTTTTCGAAACCGTTGGATAGGCAGCGGGTTTATCCCGGTGAGCGGCGCCAAGATCACCAGTCTTTCCGATCCCCGCAGCGAGCTGGTCCGCAAGCATGGAGCGCCACACGTCGCCCGCAGTTCCGGATCCAAAAAGCACCGCCGACTCTTTCGGGAGCATGTTTTCGATAAGCGACTTCCATACCAGCTGCTCAAGGCCGCTATAAGCTCTCTTCCCGGCATCCGGCTTTGGAACAGGCTTGGAGACCGCAGGACCCGGGGTGCTCGAGAAGTTTGCACCGGCACTGCGCAACGCCAAGCCGAAGGGGCGGCTTTCGACCGCTCCTGCCTCCGTGCCACCGGATAGCCTCTCGGCCGCTTTCCGGTATTTTGCTGGATCGGCGGCCTTCGCAACCTCAAGAACGATATCCGAAACTGGTGTTATCGACACTTCGCTAACCCGCATAAAATCTCACGTTCGCTATGGTCGCTCGGGTAGCTTGCGGGGGCCTTGCGCCGGCCGTTTTAAGCTGAAGCCAGAAATCTCTGCGAGCGCATCGGCCGCGTCGCTGCGATATTCCTCTGCCGCAATCGTCCGCACCACATTTTCACTGCGCCGGCGGCACCGGCGGTCAGAAAAATGCGCCGCCTTTAGAATCTCCTCCTCGATGGCAGCGGCTGCCCGTTTGGCAGACAGGGCCTGCAACCGGCGCATGACCGCGGCTGGGAAAATCCCCGATAATGCCGGCTCATCTTGGAGGAATTGCAAGACCGCCCGGTGGCGGCCCTCCAGCGCAGCTGATTGCGACACGTGAAGAAGCAGCTTCCATTCGGACATCCGCTCAAGCTGCGTTTGGATTTTGAGCACGCGGCGGGCTCTTTCCAAACGGCTTGTCAACGCAGGCGCGCGCCCAAACGCGGCGAGGCTGGCTGTCCGGCAAATCGCAGCAACCGGCAAATATTTTTTTCCCCGGGGCCTTGCGGCAAAAGCATTTGTATCATCCAGCCACAAGCCATGCCGAAAAGGCAGCGTAAAACATTTGTAGAAACGGCTTGCAGGTCAGATACAAGAAAATCAGCCCGCCCGCGAGCACCGCGGGCGCCGTTATGAAATAGAGCGGGATTTGCGGCACGAGCTTACTTGCCAGACCAATCGCAAGATTTACGAGGAAGGAATAGACGACAAAAGGGCTGCTGATCCGCAGCGAGACCGAAAAGGCATTGGCGAGGCAGTCACTAATTTGCACGAGTCCGAAACGCGGGTCAATCATGCTTGAGATGGGAAAGGCTGCGTAAGAAGCGGCGAGTCCGCGTATGACCTCCAAGTGAAGGCCAGTAAAAAAAATGAGTGCGGTCGCCGAAAACATGTACAAGTTTGTGACTGCAGGGAGAGGCTCGTGCTCGTCCAAAGGGCCGGCGAGCGGGCTCGTCAGCCCAATGGACATGGCAATGGCCCCGGACAGTGTTTCGAGTGCGCCAAAAAAGATGCGGGCAAGGAAGCCGATCAGCAGTCCAATCACCATTTCCGAGGCAAACAGCGGGAGAAGAGCGCTGGCGCTGGCCTCGCGCACTGCCCTTTCGCCTTCTGGCAGCAGCAAAGGAGCGAGGGCGAGTGTGATTGATAGAGACAAGAAAAGGCGGATACGAACCGGAATCCTGTTGCTTGAAAATCCCGGCATCAAGGATAAGCACGCGCCGGTCCGGCAGAAAAACATGAAGATGGCGAGAACTGTCTCGGGCGTAATGGCGGTCACGAGACCGTTCCAAGCGATTTGACCTCGACTCCGCGCGGTATTTCGACGTGGGACAGCACCGGAAGTGTCGGGAAGAGGCGTTCGATAACCATGCGGACATAGGCCCTTGCGTCGGGGGTGGCGACAAGGGCGAAATTATGCCCCTGGTCCATGCGTTCGCGAATCGCGGCGGAAGCCTCTTTGCCGAAGCCGTCTATCAAAACTGGATCAAGGTCGAATTCCACGATCTCTCCCTTCGTGTCGCGCTTCAAGCTTTGATGAAACGCCATATCCCACCGGTTGCCGAGGCGGAGAATTTTGAGGGCGCCTTCATCCATCAAATCGCCGCAGATCTGCTGTGCCATCCTCATGCGGACGTGCTCCGCAAGCAATTCAGACCGCCGCACATGCGGGGCAGCCTCAGCAACCGCTTCAAGAATGAGGTGCAAATTGCGGATTGACACTCGCTCTGCGAGCAGCAATTTCAGGACGGCGAGCAGGCCCGAGTGGGAGATTTGCGAGGGGCAGATATCATCGATCAGCCGCTTGTATTCGGGGCCCAGGCGGTCAAGAAGCATCCGCATGTCCTTATACGAAAGAAGCTGGGCCAAATTGTTGCGGATGACTTCGCTCAAATGCGTGAGCAGGACTGAGACATTGTCAATCGGCGTGAAGCCCTTTCGTTTCAGCTCGGTCAGGAACGCTTCCGGAATCGACATGGCCCTCATGCCGAATGCAGGTTCCCTTACCTCTTCCCCTGGCAGGTCGGGGCGGCCGCCGTCCCCAGGTATCACCAGGACTTCGCCAAGACGCAGCTCATGCGACGCAACGGCCGTCCCATGGATCAGGATCTGATAAGATTTCGCCGGAATCGAAAGGCGGTCCGAGAGCTTGATGTCGGGAACGACAAATCCGTACTGCTTGGCGAACTTCCGCCGCATCTTCGTTGTGCGCGCCGCCAGCTCACCATGCGAAACGAGCAGCTTCGCCGCAAGCTGTTTGCCCAGGCACAGTTCGATGTCCGGGGATTTCACCGATTCTTTGACCGAATCCCGTGCCTCTTGGCGCGCCTTGCTTTCGGCCTCGGCAGCCGCAGCGGCCTGCTTGCTTCGCTCTGCCGCAAGCTGCTTTGGGACCGCATAACCGACGTAAGCCATGAGGCCGCCGAGAACGGCAAAGGGGAACATCGGCAAGCCGGGCATTGTGCCGAGGAGCAGCATGAGCAAGGCCGCCACCGAGACCGCGCGCGGGTAAT
>JAFMSB010000212.1 GCA_017353815.1 Methylocapsa sp.
GAGATTTGGGCGCAGACGGAAGGCAAAATAGATGGCTTTGTCTGCGCGGTTGGAACCGGAGGCACACTCGCGGGTGCAGGCATGGCGCTCAAAGCGAAGAAACCGGACATCAAGATCGCGATTGCGGATCCGATGGGCGCCGCGCTCTATGCCTATTATACCAGCGGCGAACTCAAATCGTCGGGCTCTTCGATCACGGAAGGCATCGGCCAAGGACGGATCACCGCAAATCTTGAAGATGCGCCCATCGATTTTGCCTATCAAATTACCGACGAAGAGGCGCTGCCATTGTTGTTTGGCCTCGCCGAGCACGAGGGGCTCCTGCTTGGCGGGTCCACCGGAATCAATGTCGCGGGAGCAATCCGCCTTGCTAGGGATCTGGGCCCGGGTCACATGATTGTGACCATTTTGGCGGACTCTGGAGCGCGCTATCAGTCCAGACTGTTCAATCCCGGATTTCTGCGGGAAAAGAATCTTCCAGTGCCGCCGTGGATGGAGCGCAAGCCTTCGATTGCGGCCGATTTTGTCTGAGAATGGCGGCTTGAGGAATGAGGGCAGGGGCATGAGCGGCACAAAGGCGCAAGATCACTTCGTCTCGACCGAATGGCTCGCGAAAAACCTCGAGGCCCCGGATCTCGCGGCCGTCGATGCAACTTTTTTTCTGCCGGATGAAAACCGGAACGCCAAGGCCGAATATTTGGCCGGACATATTCCCGGCGCCGTTTTTTTCGACATCGACGAAATTGCCGACCACGAGACGAGCTTGCCGCATATGCTGCCGGAGCCCGAGGCTTTTGCAACTGCCATGGGAAAGCTTGGACTCGGCGAGGAGATGCGTCTTATTGTCTATGACTCGTCCGATTTGATGGGCGGCGCGCGCGTCTGGTGGACCTTGCGGGTTTTTGGTGCGCGCGATGTCAGGCTTCTTGCGGGCGGCCTGCCGCGCTGGCGCGCCGAGGGGCGCCCGCTCGAGCAGGGGGAAGTGCGGCGCCTTCCCCGGCGATTCACGGCGAAATTCGATAAGAGCGCGGTGGCAACCGCCCCGGATGTCCTGCATGCAAGCAATACAAAGTCGGCGCAAATCATCGACGCGCGATCTTCCGCGCGCTTTACCGGAAATGCGCCGGAGCCGCGCCCAGGGCTGCGGCCGGGCCATATTCCCGGAAGCCTTAACCTGCCTTGGCGCGAAGTGGTCGAGTCGGGCGAAATAAAGCCAAGCAACGAGATTGAATTGCTTTTTGCGCGGGCGGGGCTCGATTTCAACAAGCCGGTCATCACGAGCTGCGGCTCAGGCGTTACCGCTGCGATCCTCCTGCTCGCGTTAAGCACGATCGGCAAGGGTGATGCGATGCTCTACGACGGCTCCTGGGCCGAATGGGGAGCAAGGCCGGATCTTCCCGTTGTTCAAAATGGAACACAGGAAAGCGGGAGCACCGTGGCGGCCGGTTAGCAAAAGCTCTCCGGAACAGAAAAAAGCTTGACGCAGCATAAGGTTGCGCTAGCATGAAAAAGCACGGATGACTTGAAACCTAAATGCGATTCAGGCGTTCGGTGCGAATGTGGACATCCGGCGCTCGCCGGATGGGCTTCGGTCCAGCGCGGCACGCGCCTGCGTCTTTCTCCCGGATCGAGCCGGGCGGCCTCACGAGGCTTCCACGCATCCCCCTCCCTGCTTAGGGGGCTTTTCAACTTCCGCTTTGGGAGTCGCGCTTGCGGCGCGCTTTTTGCAGCGCCGCCGGGGCTCGGGGCAGAAGAGGATGCAACCGTCTCGAGACATTTAGGAGTGACACAAATGTGTGACTATTCGCTTGAAATGTATGCCTCCCGGCCGGCACGGGAGTCCGAGAAATACGTAACCACAAGGTTCCCGTCGGGAAGCATAGGTCTCGCATCGCCCGGTGACTGCACGACCGCGGTATGCGTGCAATACGATACGCGCTTGATGCTCGAAGGCATATCGAGCGATTTGCAAACGCGCCTTGGCGTTAGGGACGAGGAAGTAGTTGTCTTTGCACGCCTCGAGCATGGCGCATACCGCGACGGGATCAAATTCCGCAACGGCAAGGAAATCTCCCTTCAGCTTCTTGGCTCGGGCGTCGGTGTGGCCCTGATGCCGGCCGCCAAGCCTGAGGTACAGCACGACTGGGGGAAGATTCTCGCTGCCGTGGAGTGAGAGATTGGCGCGGCCCGCCACGGCCGCTGCCAAAACGGCTTTTGAAACCCGCCGCGGCCGCGCGGCGGGTTTTTTTGCCACGATATCATTCATGGCTTGCCCGCCTAACCGGGCCCGCCCAATAATTAGCCCGCGAACTGCCTCGAAATGCGGCACCGGGCGAGGCGAAGCGGGCCGGCTTGCGCTTCTTCCCCAATCCGGCCGCATTTTTACCATCTCATGGCCCCTTTTTGGCGCGCCATTTGCGTTAAGGGCTTGGTCGCCGGGCTTTGCCCGCAGGGGGGCGCCTGGAGGCATTCGGCGAGTTTTGCTTGGCAGTTTCGATTGACAGATGCTATGAGCCGGTTAAAGCGCCGCTTGCAGGCTTTCCTTCCGGTTCACCCAGCAAAAGCGAAATAGTCCAAAAAACATGCCGATGAAGAAAATCGAGGCAATCATCAAGCCGTTCAAGCTTGATGAGGTGAAGGAGGCGCTGCGCGAAGCCGGAGCCTCGGGCATCACGGTCACGGAAGTCAAGGGTTTCGGGCGCCAGAAAGGCCACACCGAGCTTTACCGGGGAGCCGAATATATCGTCGATTTTCTGCCCAAGGTGAAAATAGAGGTCGTCGTACCCGCCGCCAGCGCCGGCCTCGCTGCGGAGGCAATTCGCAAAGCCGCGCAGACGGGGCGGATTGGTGACGGCAAGATATTCGTCTCGGAAGTCGAGGACGCGATCCGCATCAGGACGGGTGAAACGGGGACGGATGCGATTTGATCCACGGGAGTGCCGCCTTATGCGCAGGCGGCTTTTGTATTGGCTCGTAAGCTCAACAGAGAGGAAGACATGACGACCGCCAAGGATGTGCTCACGAACATTAAGGACAAGGAGATAAAGTACGTTGACCTTCGGTTTACTGACCCGCGCGGCAAGTGGCAGCATGTCACTTTCGATGCAACGATCTTCGATGAGGAGGTTTTTGCCGAGGGACTAGGATTCGACGGCTCCTCGATTGCCGGATGGAGGACAATCGACAAGTCGGACATGACACTCATGCCGGATCCCGCGACCGCCGCTGTCGATCCGTTTTTTGCCTCGCCAACGCTGTCGATTGTCTGCGACATTATCGATCCGACGACCGGGGACCGTTACAATCGTGACCCGCGCGGCATTGCCAAAAAGGCCGAAGCCTATGTGGCCTCCACCGGGATCGGCGATGCCGCGACTTTTGGGCCCGAAGCTGAATTCTTCGTCTTCGATGACGTCCGGTTTACCGCGGACCCGTACAATACGGGCTTTGTGATTGACTCAATGGAGTTTCCCTCCAACAGCGGCACCACATACGAAGGCGGCAATCTCGGCCACAGGATGCGCACGAAGGGAGGCTATTTCCCCGTGCCGCCGCAAGATTCCGCGCAAGATATGCGCAGCGAAATGCTTGCCGCGATGGCACAGATGGGCGCAACCGTCGAAAAGCACCATCACGAGGTCGGCTCCGCGCAGCACGAGCTCGGCCTAAAGTTCAGCCCGCTGACGAAGATGGCGGACAACCTTCAGATTTACAAATATTGCATCCATCAGGTGGCGCAAAGCTATGGCAAGACGGCAACCTTTATGCCGAAGCCGGTCTATGGCGACAATGGCTCGGGAATGCACGTGCATCAGTCGATCTGGAAGAATGGCAATCCGGTATTCGCCGGCAACAAATATTCCGATCTGAGCGACGAGTGCCTCTATTACATCGGAGGCATCATTAGGCACGCCCGCACGATAAATGCCTTCACAAATCCCACTACGAATTCCTATAAGCGCCTCGTGCCGGGGTTCGAGGCGCCGGTCCTGCTGGCCTATTCGGCCCGCAACCGCTCGGCTTCCTGCCGCATCCCGATGTATTCGTCGAGCCCGAAGGCGAAACGCGTCGAAGTGCGCTTCCCCGATCCTGCCGCCAATCCCTACCTTGCTTTTTCCGCGATGCTTATGGCGGGGCTTGACGGCATCTTGAACAAGATCGATCCGGGCCAGCCGATGGATAAGGATCTTTACGACCTGCCCCCAGCCGAGATGAAAGCGATCCCGACCGTTTGCGGCTCACTGCGCGAGGCTCTCACGAATCTTTCGAAAGACCGGTCCTTCCTCAAGGCGGGCGGCGTGTTCGATGATGATTTCATCGAGAGCTATATCGAATTGAAAATGGGCGAGGTTTTGCGCTTCGAGATGGCGCCGCATCCGGTCGAATTCGATATGTATTACTC
>JAFMSB010000019.1 GCA_017353815.1 Methylocapsa sp.
GCTACCAAAGCGACGAAGCTAGGATGAGCAAGCCCAATCGCATAGCGCAGCGCCCAGGCGCTTTCACGCCGCTTTGTAGCCAACTCTTAGGATTGCTACGATTCGGGTGGATGCGCCGCCGAACCTGCGATGGCTTATCCCACAGCTTTCTTCCTGACGCATAGAATCCGCTCAGAGCGAGTACTTCCCAATGGCTCTAAGCAATTGTACCGGCAAGGCAGCGCAATTAACTGGAAATTATTGAGGAAATTTGGAGCGGGCGAAGGGATTCGAACCCTCGACCCCAACCTTGGCAAGGTTGTGCTCTACCCCTGAGCTACACCCGCGTCCCTGCAATTCGCACTCTCTGACCGCGGGCAATTATATGGCTCAAGCGGGTTCCGGATGCAACAATCTGCGAACTGCACAATCTGCAACTACCCCCAACTTGCCCGAGCCATCCGCCCTGGTGTGCTAACCCAAGCGGCGCGGCTTCCTCTCTCCCCTGAGGAAGACCTGGGCCCGGAGCCTCTTATTCAAATGGCATATCCCCAAGTCCTTTCGGTCAGGCCGGGAGATCTTGCGGGGCAGCGCCGGTTCGGTTAGGCGGCCGCGCAAAAATCCGGTTTTGGGTACAACCCCGCCGCGCTGCCGCAAAGCCAAGCTCGGCGCCATGCCCGCGCAGGCTATTGAGGCGAGCAAAAGGGCTACGGGGCGCCAATTACCGGCGCCAAATTCTCACCGGAGGTCCGCGCCGCATAGGCCGATCGCGATGCCTTGTCGGCGCGCGATCTCGAACTTGACCTTCGTCCAGTAGCGGGCTCCGCGCGTCCCATCGAGGCAGCGGCCCCTCACCCTTTCGCGGGCCTCGAAATAGGCGGCATCCTGAAACGACTCGATGAGTCGGCGGGCGTCGGCGGCGATCGACGCCTTCTGCCTGGCCCGCTGCCGTATCCATTCCGTAAGCATTCTCAACCCCGGCGGCTTTGCTCGCGTTAAGGTTGTACAACCTCTTGGATGCGTGTGCAACTATAAATTGCGTCATTTTTCGCCCATCGCACGGGAAATCGGCGCTTCACCCGTTGGGAGCGGTCACGTTCCGGCCGCAAGGGCGAAACGAAGGGACTAAATGCTGCCGGAGAGCGCGGCCCTTCCATGGCGGCTCGCCCGTTCCGGGGCCGCTGCCCGCCCTTGCCCCGCACTGGGAAAAGGATGGCGCTTAATTTGCAACTTTTGCCGCGGCAATGTTAACGTCAGCCCGCAATGGCAAAGGTTCGGCGCGCGAAATTGGCGCGGCAAAGCAGGCGGCAGGCAAGGACCGAAAATGGCGCGCAGCAAAATCGGATTGATCGGAGCAGGGCAAATCGGCGGCACTCTCGCCCATCTCGCCGCGCTCGGTGAGCTCGGAGATATCGCCCTTTTCGACATCGCCGAGGGAACCCCGCAAGGCAAGGCGCTCGACCTCGCCGAATCGAGTCCGGTCGAGGGTTTCGATGCCGCGCTCTTGGGAAGCAACAGCTATGATTCGATTGCCGGTTCGGATGTCGTCATCGTGACCGCAGGAGTTCCCCGGAAGCCGGGGATGAGCCGGGACGATCTCCTCGGCATCAATCTGAAGGTCATGGAATCGGTGGCAAACGGCATAAGAAAATACGCACCCGAAGCCTTTGTGATTTGCATCACCAATCCGCTCGACGCCATGGTTTGGGCCTTGCAAAAGGCCTCCAAGCATCCGGCACATAAGGTCGTCGGCATGGCGGGCGTTCTCGATTCGGCAAGATTCCGATATTTCGTTGCCGAAGAGCTGAAGGTCTCAGTCGAGGATGTCACCGCCTTTGTCCTCGGTGGCCATGGCGACGATATGGTGCCATCCTTGCGCTATTCGACAGTGGCGGGAATACCGCTGCCTGACATCGTGCGTATGGGCTGGACGACGCAGGAGCGGCTCGATGAAATCGTCACGCGCACCCGCAAAGGCGGCGGCGAGATCGTCGCGCTCTTAAAGACCGGCTCGGCCTTTTATGCTCCCGCCGCGTCGGCGATCGCCATGGCCGAGGCTTATTTGAAGGATAAACGCCGGGTGTTTCCCTGCGCGGTAAAGCTTGCCGGCGAATATGGGGTCAAAGACCTTTATGTCGGTGTCCCGGCCATTATCGGGGCCGGCGGGGTAGAAAAAATCGTCGAGGTTGCGCTCGACGTCGCCGAGCGCCAGATGTTCGAGAAATCCGTTGCTTCGGTCCGCGAGCTCGTCGAAGCCTGCAAGAACATCAATCCCGCTCTCGCGCGCTAGAATTTTGTGCTGTCCTTGGCGGTTTTGCGGCTTAAAAAGGCGGGCATCCGTTTGCCTGCAACACCGCCGGCATCGCAAGATGACAGTAATTTGAGCTTCGATTTCACAAAGTTGTCAAAGCCACAACACAAATCATCTCGCGCCCCGAGGCTCCATTTGTTGCATCCGCGCGCCACTTCCCTGCTGGGCTGGGCTGGCGCGGGACGTGCTAGAGGAAGCAAGGGAAGTAAGCTAGCGCGATGAACGTCCACGAATATCAAGCCAAGGCCATCCTGTGCGAATTTGGGGTTCCGGTCCCGCGCGGCAAGGTTGTGCTGCAGGCGCCGGACGCCGCGCGGGCCGCGCAAGAACTCGGCGGCCCGGCCTGGATCGCAAAAGCGCAAATCCATGCGGGCGGGCGGGGCAAAGGCCGGTTCAGAGAGCCGGAAGCCGGCCCCGGAGGAGGAGTGAGGATCGCCAAATCGGTGCCTGAGGTGGCAAGCTTCGCCTCCCAAATGCTCGGCCGCACGCTGGTGACGGCCCAGACGGGTCCGGCAGGCAGGCAGGTGAGAACGCTCTACCTCGAGGCGGCAGTCGGCATTGCCCGGGAGTTCTACCTGTCGCTGCTCGTCGACCGCGCGCTAAGCCGCGCCGTCTTCGTTGCCTCGCAGGCGGGTGGGATACACATCGAAGAGGTGGCGCGGCAGAGCCCCGATCGGATCGTTACCGTCCCGGTCGATCCCGCAACGGACTTCATGCCGCATCATGGGCGGACGATTGCCAGCGCCTTAGGCCTGACACAGAGTCTCGCGAGCCAGGCAGAAAAACTCGGCGCAAGTCTTTACGATGCTTTCCTCGCCAAGGACATGGCGCTGCTCGAGATCAACCCGCTCATCCTCACGGCTGGCGGCGAGCTCCTCTGCCTCGATGCCAAAATCTCCTTCGACGACAACGCGCTTTACCGCCATCCCGAGATCTCTGCCCTGCGCGACGAATCCGAGGAGGACGCCCAAGAGCTCGAAGCCTCCAAGCACGAACTCAATTACATCGCGCTTCCGGGAACGATCGGTTGCATGGTCAACGGCGCGGGTCTTGCGATGGCCACGATGGATATCATCAAGCTCTATGGCGCCGAGCCCGCAAATTTCCTCGATGTCGGCGGCAACGCGACGCAGGAAAAGGTTACCGCAGCATTCAAGATCATTACCGCCGACCGGAGGGTCAAAGGCATTTTAGTTAATATCTTTGGCGGCATCATGAAGTGCGATGTTATCGCCTCGGGGATCCTTGCAGCAATTAAGGAGACGGGGCTAAGCGTGCCGCTTGTCGTGCGCCTTGCAGGCACGAATGCAGACCTGGGCAAAGAAATCATCGCCCGTTCGGGTCTTAATGTCATTGCCGCGGCCGATCTCGATGATGCTGCGCAAAAAATCGTTGCCGCCGCGGGGACGGGCTGAAGCGATGGCGATACTTGCCGTGAGAGATACAAAAGTCATCTGCCAAGGTTTTACCGGCAGGAATGGAACTTACCATTCCGCTCAGGCTCTCGCTTATGGGACGAAGCTTGTTGGCGGCGTGTCGCCCGGCAAGGGAGGGACAGTGCATCTCGGCCTGCCGGTCTACGGCACCGTGGCGGAGGCGCGTTCGGCTACCGGCGCCGAGGCCAGCGTAATTTATGTCCCGCCCCCCCGGGCGGCCGACGCCATCTGCGAAGCAATTGCTGCCGGAATGCCGCTTATAGTCTGCATCACCGAAGGCATCCCGGTTGCGGACATGGTCAAGGTCAAGCGAACACTCTGCGGCACCAAATCGCGCCTCATTGGCCCGAACTGCCCCGGGGTCGTCACTGCCGGAGAATGCAAGCTAGGCATCATGCCGGGCGACATATTCGCCCCTGGCTCGGTTGGCATCGTCTCCCGCTCGGGCACTTTAACCTATGAGGCGGTGTTTCAGACCACGACGGAGGGGCTCGGGCAGACGACCGCCGTCGGCATTGGCGGCGACCCGGTCAAAGGCACGGAATTTGTCGAGATTTTGGAGCTTTTTCTCGCTGACGAGCAAACGAAATCCATTGTCATCATCGGCGAGATTGGCGGCTCGGCGGAGGAGGATGCGGCGCAATTTCTTATCGATGAGGCAAGGCGGGGCCGCAAAAAACCGGTTGTTAGCTTCATCGCGGGCCGCGCCGCGCCTGCGGGCCGGCGCATGGGCCATGCCGGGGCGATCATTTCGGGCGGCAAAGGCGGCGCCGAAGCCAAGATCGCGGCGATGGAGGCGGCCGGCATCCGCATCTCCCCATCCCCGGCAAGGCTTGGCAAGACGCTCTCCGGCCTCCTCCGTGGCTGCGGCAGGGCTTGAGAAATGCGCCCGCCGCGCGCATCTAATGGGGTGACTTCAGAGGTTAGCCCAATGTTCCGCGCAAGGCTCCTGCCAAATGTGTCGCGGGAGGGCAAATTCCATAGCTTGTGTCTTCGAACAGGAAATTCGACTTCGATCACCTGATGTCCCGGCCGGCCCGCTTGCGGGTTTTTTTCTCATCCCGGCCGGGGTTTGAAAAAAGGAGAATTGGATGGCGCGCCTCCATACAGACGGCAACGCAAATGGCTCGGGCGGTGGGCCGGGGGGGCGCTCTGACGCCAATCTCGGCTTTGCCCGGACATCTTTTCTTCATGGTGCCAATGCGGCCTATATCGAGCAGCTCGAGGATAGCTATGAGCGCGACCCCGCCTTGCTCGACCAGTCTTGGCGCGACTTCTTCGCCCAGCTTAAAGACAACAGTTCGGCGATCGCCAAGCATGCCGGCCTAAGGCATGCCGGCCTTCTGGACTGTGCCGGCGAAGATGAGCTCGTGTCGGCGCTTGACGGGAATTGGCGCGAGGCTGCCGCCATCGGGAAAACGCTCGAGGACAGGGCGGCCGAGGGCGGCGGCCTCGTCACCCAGGCGGAGCTCCTGCGCGCGACCCGCGATTCCGTGCGCGCTTTGATGATGATTCGCGCCTATCGCATGCGCGGCCATCTCCATGCCAATCTCGACCCGCTTGGCCTTGAGCCGCCGCGAGATCACGAGGAGCTTCACCCAGGCGCTTATGGCTTCACCGAGGCGGATCACGACCGCAAGATCTTTCTCGACGGCGTCCTCGGGCTTCAATTCGCGACAATTCCCGAGATGCTGCAGATCCTGCGCCGGACCTATTGCGGCACGATCGGATTTGAATTCATGCACATATCGGATCCCGCCGAAAAGGGCTGGCTTCAACAGCGGATCGAAGGCCCGGGAAAGGAAATCATCTTCACCAAGGAGGGTAAGCGGGCAATTCTCAATAAGCTCGTCGAGGCCGAAGGCTTCGAGCAATTCCTCGACATCAAATACACCGGCACCAAGCGTTTCGGGATTGACGGCGCCGAAGCCATGATTCCGGCACTCGAGCAGATCATCAAGCGCGGCGGCGCGCTCGGCGTGCAGGATATCGCCTTAGGCATGGCCCACCGCGGGCGCCTCAATGTCCTTGCCCATGTCCTGGGCAAGCCGCACCGGGCCATCTTCAACGAATTCAAGGGCGGCTCCCTTGCCCCCGATGATGTCGAAGGCTCGGGCGACGTAAAATATCATCTTGGCGCCTCCGCCGACCGCGAATTCGACAACAACCGCGTCCATCTCTCGCTCACTGCGAACCCCTCGCATCTCGAAAGCGTCGATCCGGTGGTGCTGGGCAAAGTGCGCGCCAAGCAAGATCAGCTGCACGATTTTGTCGAGCGCACGAAGGCGCTGCCGCTCCTCATCCATGGCGATGCGGCATTTGCGGGCCAAGGCGTGATCGCCGAATGCTTTGGCCTTTCCGGGCTGAAGGGATATCGCACCGGCGGCTCGGTTCACTTCATCATCAACAACCAGATTGGCTTTACGACGGCGCCGCGCCATTCGCGGTCATCGCCGTACCCGTCGGATCAGGCGAAATTGGTCGAGGCCCCGATCATCCATGCGAATGGCGACGACCCCGAGGCCGTGGTCTACGCAGCGAAGGTCGCAACCGAGTTCCGGCAGAAATTTCACAAGCCGGCCGTTATCGATATGTTTTGCTACCGCCGGTTTGGCCATAACGAGAGCGACGAGCCTGCGTTCACGCAGCCCCTTATGTACAAAAAGATCCGCTCGCATAAGACAACCGTGCAGATTTACACCGAAAAGCTGGTCGGCGAGGGCGTGATCACCGAGGGAGAGGTCGTCCGGCTGCAGGCGAATTGGCGCCATCATCTTGAGACGGCCTTTGAAGCAAGCCAATCCTTCAAGCCCAATAAGGCCGATTGGCTCGACGGCCGCTGGGCCGGTCTTCGGCCCGCCGGCGCGGGCGAGGATGCGAGGCGCGGCCGCACGGGCGTCGACCGGGTGCGGCTTGGCGAGATCGGGCGCCGCCTGACCACCCTCCCTTCCGGATTCAATTGCCACCGCACAATCGTCCGCCTGCTCGAGAACCGCCGCAAGATGATCGAGACGGGCGCGGGAATAGACTGGGCAATGGCCGAGGCTCTCGCCTTTGGCTCGCTCGTCGACGAAGGCTATCCCATCCGCCTTTCGGGACAAGACAGCGAGCGCGGAACCTTCTCGCAGCGCCATTCGGTGCTGATCGATCAGGAGACGGAAGCCCGCTATGTTCCTTTGAACAATATCCGCGACGAGCAGGCGCGATTCGAGGTCATCAACTCCCTTTTATCGGAAGAAGCCGTGCTTGGCTTCGAATACGGCTATTCGCTCGCCGAGCCGAATGCGCTTGTTTTATGGGAGGCCCAGTTTGGCGATTTCGCCAATGGGGCGCAGGCTTTTTTCGATCAATACATATCCGCGGGCGAGCGCAAATGGCTGCGCATGTCGGCGCTCGTCTGCCTGCTTCCGCATGGCTATGAAGGCCAGGGCCCCGAGCACTCCTCCGCCCGCCTCGAGCGCTTCCTGCAACTTTGCGCCGAAGACAATATGCAGGTCGCAAATTGCACCACTCCAGCCAATTATTTTCACATTTTGCGCCGCCAATTGCAGCGCGATTTCCGTAAACCTCTCATCCTGATGACGCCGAAATCGCTTTTGCGCCATAAGCGCGCCGTATCGAATCTCGACGAGTTCACGATTGGCCGTTCTTTCCACCGGATCCTGCTCGATGACGCCGAATTCGGGCGGGGCACGAGCACAAAGCTTGTGAAGGATGCCGAGATCCGCCGGATCGTCTTGTGCTCGGGCAAGGTCTATTACGATCTCCTCGAGGAGCGCGAGCGCCTTGGCATAAACGACATTTATCTCCTGCGCATCGAACAGCTCTACCCCTTCCCGCTCAAAGCTCTTGTGCCAATCCTCGCGCGCTTTAAACGCGCCGAAGTCTTCTGGTGCCAGGAGGAGCCAAAGAACATGGGTGCCTGGCATTTCGCCATTCCTTATCTCGAATGGGTGCTTCTCCAGGCAGCCTGCGAGGCGAAGCGGCCGGCTTATGTTGGAAGGCCAAGCTCTGCCTCCCCCGCCACCGGGCTGATGTCGAAGCACTTAACGGAGCTCAAGGCTTTTCTTGGCGAGGCTCTTGCGGCCTAAGCCGGCAGAATTTGCGGCTTCGGCCGTATAAACTCCGGCAGCTTTGGGAGACAACATGGCAACCGAAATCCGCGTGCCTGCTTTGGGCGAGTCGGTGAGCGAAGCAACTGTGGGGCGCTGGTTTAAGGCGCAAGGGGAGGCGGTCAAAGCGGATGAGCCTGTTGTCGAGCTTGAGACGGAAAAAGTAACTCTCGAGGTGCATGCCCCTTCATCCGGTTTTCTTTCCGAGATTCTCGTCAAACAGGGCGAGACCGTCGCCGTTGGTGCCCTTCTCGGCCGCTTACGGGAGGGCGCCGCCGCAACGCCTCCGGGCGAGGCCAAGCCTGCCCCGGCCGCGGCAAAGCCCGCCCCGGAGCCTTCCGCTCCGCAGCCAACCCAAGCACCCTCCCCGGCGCCTTCTGCCACCGCGCCGGCCAAAGCACCCGCCCCGGAGCCTTCTGCCGCCGCTCCACCCAAAGCACCCGCCCCGGAACCTTCTGCCACTGCGCCGCCCAAAGCACCCGCCCCGGAGCCTTCTGCCGCCGCTCCACCCAAAGCGCCCGCTCCGCGCGCCATGCCGGCCTCGCCCGCTTCGGCCAAAATCGCCGCCGATCGCGGCGTCGATCTTTCCGCCATCCCCGGATCGGGCAAGCGCGACCAGGTGCGCAAAGGCGATGTGCTCGATTTCGCCGCGAAGGTTGAAGGCGCGCCGCAGGCCCCTCCCGCGGCCCCTGTGCAGGCCCCTTCACTGCCTTTTAGGCCGGCCGCGGCGGGCGAGGAGCGGGAACAACGTGTCCCGATGACGCGGCTCAGGCAGACGATCGCGCGCAGACTCAAGGATGCCCAAAACACGGCTGCCATGCTCACGACCTTCAACGAGGCCGACATGAGCGCAATCATGGGCATGCGCGGCCGCTACAAGGACGCGTTTGAGAAAAAACATGGCGCGAAGCTCGGCTTCATGGGCTTTTTCGCGAAAGCCTGTGTCGGCGCGCTGAAGGCCATCCCCGCCGTTAATGCCGAGATCGATGGCGCGGATGTGATCTATAAAAATTACTATCACCTCGGCGTCGCTGTCGGCACGGACAAAGGGCTTGTCGTGCCCGTCCTGCGCGATTGCGACCGCTTGAGTCTCGGAGAAATCGAAAAGATAATTGGGGAGCTCGGCAAACGCGCGCGCTCGGGCGAGCTCAAGATAGAGGAGCTGCAGGGCGGCACATTCACCATCACCAATGGCGGCATCTACGGCTCGCTGATGTCGACGCCGATCTTGAACCCGCCCCAGTCGGGCATCTTGGGCATGCACAAAATTCAGGAGCGCCCGGCCGCGGTCGATGGCAAGATCGAGATCCGGCCGATGATGTATCTCGCGCTCACTTACGATCACCGCATCGTCGATGGCCGTGAGGCGGTGACCTTTTTGGTCCATGTGAAAGAGGCCTTGGAAGATCCCGCGCGGCTCATGTTGGAAATTTAGCGCGGGGATGAGAGTGTTAAATTTTCTTTTTTCTGCTCATAGTGTGGTCCATAAGGTGATTAATGAAACGGATTGGTATCGACCAATCTCTACATGACATTTATGAGTCGGCGGCGGCGCGGTGGCATTCGGTCTGGCCGAGCGTTTCCGTTGTCTCTGTGGCAGCCTTAGTTGAGCGCTGGACTAACGATCCCGTATTGCCCGATCTTGATTGCGCTGAGATAGTATTTCCGCGAGGGCAGCTTCGATCCAGTCACACGCATCCGGCGCGGGCGTTTTTACGAATCTTCGGGTGGTTCACGACCATCTGAGGAATACACAATGCTGCATCCTCTGTATGAAAACGCTGGATCGGTACCAGTACCTAGGCAAGAAGGACCATGTAAGCGACGGTTGTTCACGTTCCAACAACTTCCATGTCGTCCGTCCCAAGAAATGGTTGCGATGGGGGTGAGCGATTCGCTGTGGCGAATTCTTGGCTCGGAAAAGATCATAACCGGCGAGTATCTTGTGACGCTCAAGGCGCGGCATACATTAGGCGTGTTGCCCGAATTGAATTCCAATATTGTTCCTAAACGAGGCAGGGAGAAGGCTATCGAAACATTCGAGAAGCTCGTCGATTCGGCCTATCGCGAAACCCCTGGCTCCATCGTTGACCGGGCGCGCGATGCGGCCCAATGGTGCTTGGGCACCTGGGCCGATGGCACCAACGAATTACTGCTTCACAAGGACTTGGGAGATCTCATCGCCTCTATAGATAAACGGGTCAACGACAAACCTACGATCATACTATCGGCGTCGCGAATCGTCGCTCGTCTCCACGCAAGAGGCAAGCCGAACGAACAGGAAAAGCGTTCACTCAGGCCGTTAATGGAGGCAGACGCAGAGTTTGCGCTCGCTGCGTTGGGATTGTTACTGCGGGAGTTTGGATGGACGCATTGAGGCCGAAGAGTCCAAAGCGCCTCACTACTTTGAGCTGAAATCCTCCACAACGCGAGCTCATGGTGACGTGCCCCATGCCATACGGTCCGTGGCGCAGCTCGGCCTTAAGATTGCCGTACATGGAAGCAAACCGGACTCATGCGGACCTTACATCGCAGACGCCCTCGGGCCAGGAGCAAGTCCGGCGAAGCTGCAGTTGTATTTTCTTTCCAATCGTACCAGAAGAATCGCCGGTCTTACCGATGGGGCAGGGATCTTTGTCCGCCGCCGCGCGAAAAATTTTTTGCCGACCGGACCAAAATGTTTCACGTGAAACATTTTTAGAATATTTCTAAAACTACCCGAAGACCGGTGCGCGGATGCCTTTTGAGGTTGCGGAGGCATGGCGCCGCTCGCCAGGGACTTCTTCCGCGCCCGACGCTGGCATCGGCGATCGATTTGGCCTGATTGGGCTAAACGGCGTCGCGCCGCTACGGGCATCGTTGGATCACCTCGGCCCCTGGCCCGCCTATTCCACGGGCCACTGCCTTTGAGGTCTGGAATGTTCAAGATTTCAATAAGACAACGATTTGGATTTCTGTCTTGCTGTTCGTGGCTCTTGTTTGTCCCGGCCCCCTTCGCCTCTTGGCTCGCCACGAGCCAGCGCTCGGTCTAAAGTCGCCCGCCCTCGAGCTTGCGATTGGCAGAATCTTTGAATGACATGCCTCGCTCCCTTGGGCCGTTTTCGCATCGGCAATCGCGGCCGCAGCGGTCAGCGGTCAACTCCCTTGACCAGCCAAGCGAGTTTTTGTACTGGCAGTTTTAACCCTCGTTGCGTCCATGCGCCTGGCTCGGCGCCTCGCCCGCCAGCGTGCCGTATCGGCGCCTTTCCAGTGGATCCGCGATCCTGAAGGAAGGATCACTCGGCGGTCTGGCTGAGGCCGGAAACCTCCGGTTTTCTTCGCTCGCAGGGCAGGCAAATGAGAAAATTCTGAAGATCCTGCCGCATCCCAATGGGGCTGTTCGCCGTCGAAAGACTGACGAATTGGGAACTGGCTTAATGGCTGCTTTAGACGAAAAGGCAATGGCGGCATCCTCTCCAATGACCCCTCCTATCGATGGGAAAGAGTCGATCGAACCGGCTGCAAAGGCGCAGGCTCGCCGCGCTCTGCGTACAACGGGCGGGGCCGGTTTCATTGACGGCGCGGCTGGACGTGAACCTTATGCGGTGGCGGCGTTTTCGGAGATTGCCGACCGCTCGTTGCACGCGGCGGCGGCGCGCTTCACAATGGGTCTTTCGCCGGCGGCGCTTGCTCATGCTTGCCTAGATTGGGCGACCCATCTTGTTTTCTCGCCGGGCAAACGGTTTCAGCTCGCCGACAAGGCGTCCAGGAAGGGCATCCGGCTCTTAAGTTATGTCCTTCGCTGGGTGCTCGAGAACTCCGAGGCAGAGCCATGTATTGAGCCTCTGCCTCAAGACCAGAGATTTCGCAGCGGGGATTGGCAGAAATGGCCGTATAATTTCATCTACCAAGCCTTCTTGCTCAATCAGCAATGGTGGCACGATTCGACGACGGGCATACGCGGCGTATCGAAACAGCACGAAATTATCGTGGAGTTTCTGTCGCGGCAGATACTCGATATGTTCTCTCCGACGAACTCTCCTTTGACCAACCCGGAGGTGTTTGAGCGCACTCTGCGCAAATGCGGCATGAACCTTATCGCCGGCACAAAAAATTTTATTGAAGATTGGGAGCGGGCCATCAGCGGCAAGAAGCCACTAGGCTTCGAGCACTTTCGGCCCGGCCGGGAAGTCGCGGTAACGCCTGGCAAGGTGGTTTATCGCAACCGTTTGATCGAGCTGATCCAATATGGGTCAGCGACAAGCAAGGTGCGGGTTGAGCCGGTGCTTATCATCCCCGCATGGATCATGAAATACTACATTCTTGATCTTTCGCCTCACAACTCGTTGGTGAAATTCCTTATTGACCGCGGACTCACGGTGTTCATGATTTCCTGGAAGAATCCCGACCCGAGGGATCGCGACTTGCGGCTCGAGGACTATCGGGAACTCGGTATCATGGCCGCCATCGCTGCCATAGGCCGGGCCCTTCCCGGTCAAAGAGTGCACGCTGTCGGCTATTGCCTCGGCGGCACCCTCCTCGCGATAGCGTCGGCCGCGATGGCGCGCGATGGTGATTTCCGGCTTAAGACGCTGACGTTGCTGGCGGCTCAGACCGACTTCACAGAAGCCGGGGAGATGATGATATTCATCAATGAAAGCCAGCTGGCGTTTCTCGAGGATTTGATGTGGGCACAGGGTTTCCTCGATGCAAGTCAAATG
>JAFMSB010000213.1 GCA_017353815.1 Methylocapsa sp.
TATCGCATCGTTTCGCGTCAGCAGCGCCTTCTCCTGATGCCCGATGGGCGTCCGCACCCGCACGAAGAGGCCTGGCAGAAGCGCGTGGTCCTTGTTCTCGAACAGGGCGCGCAACGTCAGCGTGCCAGTCGCCGCGTCGATCTGCGGCGAGACATAGTCGAGATGTCCTTTGTGAGGATAGCCCTCCTCACCCTGCAGGCCGATCTCGACCGGGATGCTCGAAACGCGGGTCAGGTCCGTCGAGCTGACCGGGTGCCCCGCCTCGGCGTTGCTTCTCCGGAACGCCAAAACTTGCGGCTCGCTCGCCGTGAAATAGACATAGAGTGGGTCGGTCTCGACGATGGTTGCGAGCGTGGTTGGTCCGGACACACCGACGAGCGCGCCGACATCGACTAGATGATTGGTAACGGCGCCATCGAAGGGGGCCAGGACCCTGGTATAGCCAAGGTTGATGTTCGCGGTTTCGACGTTGGCCTTATCAAGTTCGACGGTGGCCTTGTCCTGCTGCACAGCGAAGGCTTGGTCCTCCGCTTGTTGCCGCGCAATGGAATTCTGCCGTAGCAATGTTTGGTAGCGGGCCAGATTGGCTTGCGCTTGTGCGAGCACCGCCTCGTCGCGAGCCAATTGCGCTTTGGCCTGATCAAGCTGCGCCTGATAGACGTCGCGCTCGATTCCGAAGAGCTGCGTTCCGTTCGTGACCGCGGCGCCATCTTTGTAATCAATCGATTCCAGATAGCCCTGGACGCGGGCGACCAGATTCACGGATTTGACTGGCTGGGTGTTGCCGGTCAAAAAGGCATACAGCGTCACCGGCTCTTGCACGGGCTGCGCGACGACGACTTTCGGAGGCGGCGGAGGGACGTAGGCGTTTTTAGAGCCGCAGCCCGCGAGTGTAAGCGCGGCAATCGCCGCCAGGACGGCTAGGCCAGGGCGTCGGCTTTTGCTTGGCGAGGAAGGTCGCTGTTGCATGGGCGTTGTCATACCAATCTTCGCAAACATTGACTCGTCCACAGCATTATCAAACTCGCCAGTAGCACGCTTCATTGAACGAGATGACTAGATTATCGAAGACGCCAGAGTTGACCGGGGCGCGCGGATTCCGTTCACAGTATTGCAAATTGCGTATTCGCCATAGGCGGTGACGCGGGGAAACTTTCCATCACATGTCTGGTTCCAGCGCTGCGGCCGAATGGGCCACGGTACACAGGGTTATAGAAGTGACCCCTATAACCCATCACTTGCCCCTTGCCGCTTTTGCAGCCGTTAACAGAGATTTCCGGCTGGGGGAACCGGCCTCAGTCCTTTGGGAATTCGAGGCCCATTTCCCGGTAGCGTTCGGGATCCTCGGTCCAGTTCTCGCGCACCTTGATTCGCAAAAACAGATGTACATGTTGCCCGGCCGCGGCGATGATTTCCCGGCGCGCGGCCATACCTATCGCCTTGATCGTCCGGCCGCCTTCGCCGATAACGATTTTCTTATGACTCGGGCGCTCCACATAAATAATTTGCTCCACGCGCGCGGAGCCATCGGGCATGTCCTGCCAAAGTGCCGGCTCGACTGTGGCCGAGTAGGGAAGCTCGTCATGCAGCCGGTCGAAAATCTTTTCGCGGATGATCTCGGCCGCAAGCAGGCGCAAAGGCGCATCCGAAATCTGATCCTCGGGATAGAGCCAGGGGCCATGCGGCATCAGCGCGGCAAGCGATTGTTTGAATTTGGCAAGGCCATGACCGCGCAGCGCCGAGATCATGAAGGTTTGCGCAAAGGGAAGTTTGTCATTCAGGATCTTCGCAAGTTCAAGGAGCCTCGGGGGCTCAACCGTGT
This sequence comes from Methylocapsa sp., assembly GCA_017353815.1. GTDB lineage: Bacteria > Pseudomonadota > Alphaproteobacteria > Rhizobiales > Beijerinckiaceae > Methylocapsa. Next base: position 1,823 of record JAFMSB010000213.1, read on the forward strand.
CGATCTTATTCAGGGCAAGGATCTTTGTGGCCCCGGCCTCTTTGAGCTTTCCAAGAATGGCTGAGGTTTCCTCGCTGTTCCCTTTGCGGGCATCTGCGAGCAGCACCGCCGCATCGGTATGCGAAGCACACTCCCAGGCGGCTTTGACCATTGCCCGGTCGAGCCTGCGCCTTGGGGCAAAAATTCCGGGCGTATCGACGAATATGATTTGTGCTTTTCCCTCGATGGCGATGCCGCGGACACAGCCGCGCGTGGTCTGCGCTTTGCGCGAGACAATCGAAACTTTTGCCCCAACGAGCCGGTTCAGCAACGTCGACTTACCCGAGTTTGGCGCGCCAATAAGCGCGGTGAATCCGCAGCTTGTGGCCATGCTATTCCCGCTCGTCATGCGGCGCCCTTGTGACCATTTCGGCCTATTCCTTCGCGCATGATAAAGGCTGCCGCCGCGGCCTGCTCGGCGAGGCGCTTGGCAAATCCCTTGGCTTCGGCATGGGGATAACCCGGCACTTCGACGCTGATCGTAAATTCGGGCGAGTGGTCGGGCCCCGACCGCGCCGTCTCCCGGTAAAGCGGCGGCGGGAGGCCGCGCGCCTGCGCCCATTCTTGCAGGGCCGTCTTAGAATCGCGCAAAGGCCGCCCCGGCGCGCGCATCTGGGCCCCGAAGGAGGCAATCACGGCCGTCTTCGCCGCTTCATATCCGGCATCCAAAAAAATCGCGCCGATGATCGATTCGCAAAGATCGCCCAGAATCGTCACCCTTGTCGCGGTGCCTGGATGCTCTCCCTCGCCAAGGCGGACGACAGTGTCTGCCCCCCAGGCGAGCGCAACCGCAGCGCAGGTCTCCTTCCTGACGAGACCGGCGAGCCGCCGCGAAAGCTCCCCCTCGTCGGCATCGGGAAAGGAATGATAGAGCATCTCGGAAATAACAAGGCCCAAGACCCGGTCTCCGAGAAATTCGAGCCTTTGATAGTTTTCGCGCTTCCCTCCCGCCGCCGCGCTCACATGAGTCAGCGCAGCGGAGATCAGCGCCCGGTTTGCGAAGACATGCCCGATCCGCTCCTCAAGCGCTCGAATCTTAGTGTCTCTCCGCACCATCCTAATTTATGGTTTTAAGCATTCTGTTCCAGCGCGCCGTCCAGGGCCATTTCCAAAATTCCCAAGCCGGCTCTCCCTTACCCACGGAAAAGAAGATCAACTCGGCGCGCCCGACGAGATTTTCGAAGGGCACAAAGCCAACGCCTCCCTGATCGGGAGGCACACGGCTGTCGGTCGAATTGTCGCGGTTATCTCCCATCATGAAATATTCGCCGGGCGGAACCTCGAAAACTTGGGTGTTGCTGTTGAAGCCGGTATCGCCCTGAAGCTGGATGATAGTGTGCTTGACGCCGCCAGGCAGGGTCTCTTCATAGGTCGGAACCTCGGTCTCGCCGCCATAAAATCCCTCGGTGTGGACCTTCGAGATCGGCGTGCGCGGGACAAGTTCGCCGTTGATGTAAAGGCGCCCTTCCTTCATTTGAACCTTGTCGCCTGGCAGGCCAATGACCCGTTTGATATAGTCCGTTTGCCCGTCCCGCGGCAGCTTGAAGACCGCAACGTCCCCGCGCTTGGGCGGTGAGGCAAAAATCCGGCCTTGGAACAAATGCGGGCTGAACGGGAAGGAATGATCAGAGTAGCCATAGCTATACTTAGAGACAAAGAGATAATCGCCAATCAATAAAGTTGGAATCATGGATCCCGAAGGGATATTGAAGGGCTGAAACAGGAAGGTGCGAACGACGAGAGCGATGAGCAGCGCCTCGACTATGACCTTCAAAGTGTCGCCCTTGCCGCGTTCTTTTGCTTGGCTCTTCATTCCGTTGCCTTTTTTACTCACCTTTGCTGGCTCGCTCATATTTCCTTCTTCCTGCAAAACGCGGTTAGCCTGCTATCAAATGAGGCGGCGCGCTCCTTAGCATGCGGCGCAACGATGGTATAGGCATGCCTTGCCGCCGGGATTGTGCCGGTCAAACGCCTCGGGTTTGCCCGGCTGCCGTGCGAATTGTGCCGGGTAGATGGGAGCCTCTTCGCTTAGGTGCCCCGGAGCGCCTTTACCTTTTCGAGCACCGCAGCAGCATGTCCGGGTACTTTGACCTTGTTCCACACCGTGAGGATCGTGCCATCTGGCCCGATGAGCACGGTCGTTCGCTCGACCCCCATATATTTGCGGCCATACATGCTTTTCTCGGCATAAACGCCGTAACTCATTAGCACGGCTTTCGTTTCGTCGGAGGCGAGCTGGAGTCCAAGCCCATGCTTGGCTTTGAACCGCATGTGGCTTGCCTGTGAATCGGCCGAGACGCCGAGAACGGCCGCGCCGGATTTATTGAACTCTTCACGCAAGGTGTTGAAATCGATTGCCTCCTTTGTACAGCCCGAGGTATCATCCTTGGGGTAAAAGTACAGCACTAGCATCCGGCCGGCGAAGCTTGCGAGCGAAACCCTGCCAGAGGTATCGTCCGGCAGGTCGAAATCAGGCGCTTTGCGGCCGGGCGAAAGCGCGCTGGGACCTCTGTCGCCAAAACCGTCTTGCTT
>JAFMSB010000214.1 GCA_017353815.1 Methylocapsa sp.
TGGCGGTCGATCCGCGCGGCAATATCGTTCTCGACAGCCAAGCCGACGCCGAATTGGTATTCATCCGGAATGCTGACATAAACGGGCAATCGGCTAACCTTCTGAAGATCAAGGATGCCATGGGTAAAGCCGTGACCATTGATGACACAGCCTTTGCCTCAGACCCGCAATCGGTCATGCTGGTCTCCGACCTTAAAGCCAACACGGTTTACCGCATCGAGGAGCCCAGTTTGGGATTCGAGCCTGGAGTCGCCTATTCTGCCTCTGATTCAGAGGGCCTCGCCGGCCAGCTCAATCTCGACAACGGCGTGCTCACGCCCATCGCCACTGGTTTTGGCAGCATGCGTGGCGTCATCTTTGTTCCGCCAGCCAAGAAATAAGCGCGATCGCTGCAAAGAAGGGAAACGGGGCGCCTCTTCCAGGCGCCCCGGTTTTGAGCGATCGTACTGCGCATGCGCCCGCCTCAGCGCCGCCCGGGCGATGAGCGTGCTTTCGTGCGGAACTCCCAATTGCACAAGAATATTGGCCGAACTTACGCCGCATCCGGAATTCTTTGGCATCATCGGCCATTTCTTGCGGATGGCGGCGGAAAGCTCGATTTCCACCGTTGCTTGAGACGAAATTGCGGCGTTTGCGCCGCAGCACCAAGTGCCACGCCCGGGGGACAGACTCGCGGCACACGCCAGGCGGCGGTTGCCTGGCGCCAAATTGGCCGGGCTGATACAGAGAAGGGCTTCATCTTCCAGCGGCCGGAGAACCAAGTGCGCGGTTTAGGAATATTGCTCTTCAGCGCGAGATTGTCCGCTTTCGTGCTTGTGGCGCTTGCGCCTGCAGGCGCGGTCAACGCCGAAACAATGCTCCCGGCTGATAGGAATTTTCCCTGGAATCCCGGAATGATGTCCAAAGGCGGTATTCCTGCCCGCACCGCCGTTTGCGCGACTCTTTCCCCTAGCGGACGCGACGATTCGGGCGCCATCCAGGCAAGGCTAAATGGCTGCCCTCCCGGCCAAGTCGTTATGCTTGGACCGGGCACATTTATTATAAACCATTTATTGTGGATACATTCTCCGGTTACTCTTCGCGGCTCGGGCGCAGGAGTAACAATATTGGAGAAGACAAATGGAGCAAAGGCCCGGGTGTCGCAGTTCGTGCCAGCATCTTATGGCAGCTATCCCTTTGACGCTCAGCCTATCGTCATTATAGGCCCATCGCGCTGGAATGGCCCGGATAACTTAACTTCGCAGAATTTGACTGCCGATGGCCGGCAAGGCTCCTATAGTGTAACTGTTAAAGATGCGCGCGGCTTTAGCCCTGGCACATTTGTCTTGTTAGATGAGACTTCAGGGGCTTCCTGGCAGCCCACGCCTCCCGGTTTTGGTTGCAGCCATAGTGCCCAGCCTTCGCCTTGCCCGCCGCTCGTGTGGCAAGGGGACCGGGTCGCCTGGAACATGCATTATCCGGCGCAAACATACCAGGACGACAACGCAAATTCGGACGAGTCCGGACCATATGGCTCAAAGCCGGGCGAGCTTCCTCCAGCGATGTCATGGTTTTCGAGGACCGACCGGCCAACCAATGAAATAAAGGAGATCGCCTCGGTTTCAGGAAATGTCATAACCTTCACCTCGCCTCTGTCGATCAGCTACCGCACCGATCACCAAGCTCAGCTTACGCGCTATACGCCGCGTAGCCTCAGGGGTGCCAGCGGTCTGGTCGTTAATGCGGGTGTCGAGAATTTGAGCATGCGCGGCGGCGCGGATGGCGAACTGAGATTTGAAAGCGCCGCCTATTCCTGGGCAAAAAATGTAGAGATCACGCAATGGATTGGCGAGGGTGTCGCAATTGACAACTCGTTCCGGATCGAGGTCTGCGATTCCTATATTCATACTGGCTCCTGGCCCGAGCCCGGAGGAGCCGGTTATATTCTTAGCCTCGCTCACGGCTCTTCGGAAGCCTTGATCGAGAACAATATCCTGATTGATGACAATAAAGAAATGGTTTTCCGTTCTTCCGGTACTGGAAGCGTTGTTGCTTACAACTATGCGGATGATTCATGGATTTTTACGGGCCCCCTGTGGGTAGAGGTCGGTTTGAATGCTTCCCACATGGCGGGGCCTCACCATGTCCTATTTGAGGGGAACTATTCCCAAAATGCCGACAGCGACTATACGCATGGCAATTCCATATATCTGACATTCTTCCGCAACTGGCTTTCGGGAAAGCGCCGCGACTTCGCAGACGATACCACTTACGGCAATGTCCGCACCGTTGGGCTGGCTTACGGATCCTGGTGGGATTCTTTTATCGGCAATATTCTCGGCCGTCCGGGTGAGATGAGCGGCTGGCATTATACCGATCCTGCGATGAATTGCGATGACTCGGGGAATAATTGTTCCGGAGATAATGCGGGCTGGACGGACCGCAGTATATGGAAGCTCGGCTACGACCCGGAACGATGGGGCATGGTCCCCGATCCGAAAGTTCTCACGACGGTTATCCGCGACGGCAATTACGATTTCCTGACCAATTCCCAGCGTTGGCACAATACGCCCGGCGGCTTTGCCATCCCCAATTCGATGTATCTGACAGCGAAACCGGCATTTTTTGGCAACAACCCGTGGCCGTGGGTCGATCCATCAACCGGCACGGCCTACACCCTTCCCGCAAAAGCGCGATATGATGCCGGAACCCCACTTTGCGGATGCTGAAGGCTTGCTCTGATATGCCCGGCCAAGCTATCCCGGCTGCCGCCGATCCCAAATCTGTGGGCGGTTAAACGCGGAGGGTAGGTTACGAGGGATGCGAAGCGGCATTTTTGCGCACCAGCTCGACCTCTCCTGTTCTCCACTGGGGGCTGTCGTTAACATCTCATGACCGCAAATAAGAAAATCCTGATTTTTCTCACAAATTGCGGCGAATTGGGCCCATCGCATAAGCCGACGGGCTTTTGGCTTTCTGAGCTCGCTCACTTTTACGATGTTATTCGCGGAGCGAGCTTTGAGGCCGACATTGCCAGCCCGAAAGGCGGCGAAGCACCCATCGATCCGGCCAGCGAAACAACGCGCGACCCCATCAATAAAAAAATATCTCGAGGACCGGGAATTTCGTGAAAAGATCACCCATACGCTCAAGCCGGGCCAGATCTTCGCGCGCGACTATGCCGGCATATTTCTTCCAGGCAGCCACGGCCAGATGTATGATCTCGCGCAAGATCGCCGCGTCGCCGGCATCACCCGCGCTTTATACGAGAATGGCGGCCTCGTGGCAGCGGTCTGCCATTGGTCCGCCGCGCTTTTGCCGGTCGAGCTTTCCAATGGGGAGCATCTCTTGGCGGGCAAGACCGTTGCTGGCTTTACCAATTTGGAAGAGCTGCTGGTTGGCCGCAAGAGATATATGCCGTTTTTGCTCGAGGACAGGCTCAAGTCGTTCGCAAATTATACCAAGGGCTTGCCATTTCTTCCCCATGTCGCGGTCGATGGGCGCTTGATTACCGGCCAAAATTCGGGTTCGGCAAAAAAAGTCGCAGAGGCCGTGGTGCGTGCGCTTGGTACCGCATAGCGGGGCGAAGCGGGACGCGCCTAAATTCTTTCCTCCTGCCCGCATCCGAAAAACGGCGCAGGTTGGCACAGGGCCGTCGCCGCGCGGAAGCTATCGACGACGCTCAATCGAGAGCCGAATCTTCGCCGCTTGTGTCAGGCTCCTCCTCGCCCCCTCGCGAGCCGGCTTCGTCATCCCCCGGCGGCGGCACGGCGCGGCCCCATCCGCGTTTGGGCGCAGGCGACCAAGGCCGATTCTCGTCCGGCGCACGGGCAGGCCGCATCTCCACCCGGCCATCTTTTTTGAACGATAAAGTTACCGCTCCTGTCTCTTTAAGTTTCTCGCGATCGATGATGATCTTCGCCGCGCAGCCTATGGGCGCGTATAGCGGGGAAACGACAATATCGGCGCGCGCGCAATCCTCGACGAAAGCCGCAGGTTTAAAGACGAGAGAGACGATCCGGCCGCCTCCCAGATAACCAACGCAGGCCAGCCTGTCGCAGTCTGTCTTCGCGATAGCCTCGGGGGCAAGCCGCCCGTCGGCATCGGCGCGCAACCATTGCTCGGCCGCAAACGCATTGCGGCCGCGCGCGATCACCGTCAGCCTGCCATCCGCTGCGCGAAAGGCAGCGGCATCGCCGCCCGGCGCGACCGCGAGATCAAAGGACGGGCCCGCCGCCGCGCCGAGCAAGCCGATCGCGGCAAAAGGAATGGCCGTTGCCCGCAAAAGGGCTGTGCGCCACAAAACGGATGAGAGGACGGCGAGGGTCAAAAAGATAATCGCCCAAGGCGCAAAGGCCGGAAGATGAAGGGTCGATGCAGGCCAGCTGCCTATCATCCGCGCAGCCCCCATG
>JAFMSB010000215.1 GCA_017353815.1 Methylocapsa sp.
AGCGACTATAATCTCCGCTCATGCCCGAGCCAATCCATCCCGGCGCCATCCTTTGCCGGTAGAAGCGCGGCAGCGATATCAAAGTTGCAAAGCGGGCCCTCATGCAAGGCGGCGGCAGCCCAGCACCGCCGCCATCAGCGCAGCGCAAAGGCCGCAAATCCCGCGCAAAATAGGGCAGTCTTCCCTTTGCTTTCGTTGCTATGTGCCGCAGCCTCCCTCATAAAAGCTGCACGAATTCTTCTGTTTGGGAACGTTTGGCGTAACTTTTTTCGCCCCTGGAATAGGGTTGACGCGGCGCCTTCGGACACGCGGATTTTTGCCTTGCCGGATAAGCGGGCAATTCCATTGACGCCCAAGGTTTCCCATGGTATCCCAAATCCACGCGCTGCGTTGAAGCTCCCGGCGCGTTGGGCGCAGCGCCCTGCCGGGGCTGGCGGCAGAATTCCTGCTCTCGGAGTTGGGAGTGGAAGGATTTGGATTCGCCTCGAATTACATCGGCCGCCTCGACGCCAAGGGGCGGGTCTCTATCCCGGCATCTTTCCGGGCGGTGCTTTCGCGCGAGGGCTGCGAGGGACTTTATGTGCACCGCGCCCTCGATCTCCCGGCACTCGATTGCGGCGGCTATGGCCTGCAGCGCCAAATCGATGAGTTTCTAGCGCATTTTTCTCCTTATTCGGACGAGCACCAGGATTTTTCGGTGGCCCTTAAAGGCAGAAGCGAAATTTTAAAGATCGACACCGAGGGGCGGGTCATCCTGAGCGAAGACACCAAAGCCCATGCGGGCATTGGCGCGGAGGTCGCTTTCGTCGGGCTGGGACCTAAATTTCAGATCTGGGAGCCGGGCCGTTTTCGCATGCATTCGGCGGAGGCCATTAGCCGGCTGCGCAATTACCGGAAACAGCTCAGTGCCAGACACGCGGCGCCGGAGGTGCCGGAGCCGCGGCCACATGGAGCACGGGAATGACGTGGGGCAGCGGCGATGAACGAGATTTCGCCGCCGGCGGACCGGCCCGGCACGTTCCCGTGCTTCGTGACGAGGCCATGGCGGCGCTCGCCTTGCGCGAAGGGGGCCTCTATCTCGATGCCACTTTCGGCGCGGGCGGCTACACGCGGGCGCTGCTCGAAGTGCCGGGAACAAAAGTTTTGGCGCTCGACCGCGATCCCTTTGCGGTCACGGCGGGAGCAAGCCTCGTGCGCGAGGCGGGCGGGCGGCTCTTGCTCTTGAGGGAGCGCTTCGGCCGCCTCGATAAAGCGGCAAAGGCAAAGGGGCTTTCCGGTTTCGACGGCGTCGTGCTCGATGCCGGCGCATCGAGCATGCAGCTCGACGATGCTTCGCGGGGGTTTTCCTTCACTCGCGACGGCCCGCTTGACATGCGCATGGATTGCGAAGGGCAAAGCGCCGCCGATATTGTAAATGGCGCCGACGAAAAAACGCTTGCCAATATTTTCCGTCATCTTGGCGAGGAGCGGGCTTCGCGGCGTATCGCCCATGCCATCGTCACGGACCGGGCAAAGAAGCCTTTCACGTCGACGGCCGCGCTTGCGGCGCTGATCGCGCGGGCCGCACGGGGACGCCCATGGGATATGCACCCCGCAACGCGCACCTTTCAGGCCCTGCGCATTGCCGTCAATGATGAGCTTTTGGAGCTCGTGCGCGCTCTCGCTGCGGCGGAAGCTATATTGAGGGAATGCGGGCGGCTTGCCGTTGTGAGCTTCCACTCGCTCGAAGACCGGATCGTCAAACATTTCTTAAATGCCCGCGCGGGGCGCGGCCAGACTGCCTCGCGCCTCCTCCCCCATGAGCCTGCCCCGCCGGCGCCCACTTTCCGGGTTCCGGGCAAGCAGCCAGTTACGCCATCGCGGCGCGAACTTGCCGCCAATCCGCGCGCGCGCTCGGCGAAGCTGCGTTACGGGGTGCGCACCGGCGCCGCCGCGCGCGGCATCGACGGCCGCCTAATGGCACTCGCCAGCCCCAAAGCCATAGAATCAAAGAGCGCGTGAAATGGTGCGATTCCTTAATATCCTTGCTATTGCCTCGCTCATTGGTTCGGCAATTTATGCGTACTCGATCAAGTACGACACCATTTTGCGCGCCGAGAAAATTGTTAAACTTAAGCATGAGATCGACGGTGAGCGGGACGAGATCGGAATCCTCCGCGCCGAATGGGCGCATCTGACGAGGCCGGAACGAATCGAAGCGCTGAGCAACAAATTCCTCGATTTGCAGCCTTCCTCGCTCGCTCAGATCGTCAAGGCGGAAGCCTTGCCGGATAAGGCGCCTCAGGGCGACCAAATCGGAAACAAGCTCGCGGCGCTTGGGTTTGGAGAGCCCGAAAATGCGCCGGATGATGGCGCTCGTTGGGATTCCGCTGCCTCCTCCGCGCCTGCAAGATAGGGCGAGGCTATGGGGGAGGGGCATGGCGTTTGGCCCGGAAGGCCGACGGGACCTGAGGCTGCGACAGACGGCACCCCGCAGCGCGAACCGCGCCCTGCTTCCCTTCTCAAGCGCGCGAGCGCAAGCCTTTTGACGTTAAAGTACGCGAAGAGTTCCGACCGCATAAGGCTCGCGTCACTGGGTTTCCTCGTCCTTTTCGGGGTGATAGCTGCAAAGCTCGTCGATTTTGGGATGCACCCCGAGGCCCCCACGGGAGAGAAAGCCGGGGCCTCCGATCAGGTTGCTGCCGCGCGCCCCGATATCGTGGATCGAAATGGAAAGATCCTCGCGACAGACATCAAAGTGATGTCGGTTTTTGCCGAACCGCGGCGGATCATCGATAAGGATGAAGCGGTCGAGCTTTTGACCGCGGTTCTCCCTGACCTTGACGCCCGCGAATTGCGCAAGCGCCTCGGATCCCGCAAGGGTTTCATCTGGGTGAAGCGCGCCATCACTCCGCAGCAGCAAAAAGAGATTTACCGCCTGGGTCTTCCGGGCGTCGGATTTCAGGCCGAAAACAAGAGGATCTATCCCAATGGGCCGGTTGCCGCCCATGTGCTTGGCTTTGCCAACCTCGACGGAATCGGTATCTCGGGGCTCGAAAAATATATTGACGGGGAGGGACTCGCCGATTTGCATGGGGCGGGATTTAGCCTCACCCGGGACAATTTGAAGCCGATTAGGGCATCGCTCGATCTCGACGCGACCTACGCGCTGCGCGACGAGCTTGCGAAAGGCGTCGCCAAATTCAGGGCAAAAGCCGGAGCGGCCGCGATCCTCGACGTTAATACCGGAGAGGTCATCGCAATGGCCTCGCTTCCCGATTACGATCCCAACGCGCCCGCCGAGGCGCTCGATCCGGAGCACATCAACCGCCTATCGGTCGGCGTCTATGAAATGGGCTCGACATTCAAGGCAATTACCATTGCGATGGCATTGGACCTGGGCAAGGTCACGCTGCGCTCGCGGATCGACGCGCGTGAAAGCCTGCGTTACGGGCACTTCACGATCCACGATTTTCACGCAACGCACAGGATACTGAGCGTGCCGGAGGTTTTTACCCATTCCTCCAATATCGGGACGGCGCGCATGGCCATGATGGTGGGCGTCGAAGGCCACAAGGCCTTTTTGGCAAAAATGGGGCAGCTTCGCCGTTTGCGCACCGAGCTGCCCGAATCGGCCGAACCGCTCGTTCCCAAGAATTGGGGCGAGCTCAACACGATCACAATTGCCTTTGGCCAGGGCCTCAATGTTGCTCCATTGCAGGCGATGATGGCGGTTGGGGCGCTGGCAAATGGCGGACTGCTCGTCACCCCGACCTTTTTGAAGCGGAGCGAGGCGGAGGCAAAGCGCGATGCGCCGCGGGTCGTCAAGCCGGAAACTTCGGAGTCCATGCGCTATCTGATGCGGCTCAATGCCGAAGTCGGCACGGCAAAAATAGCCGATATCAAAGGTTATTTTGTCGGCGGCAAGACCGGCACCGCGGATAAGATCGTCCATGGCCACTACGCCAAGGACCGGGTGCTGACCACCTTCATGGCGATTGCGCCCGCCGATAAGGCCAAATATCTTTTTCTCACCCTGCTCGATGATCCGCAGGCCTTGCCCGAGACAAAAGGTTACCGCACCGCCGCCTGGAACGCAGGTCCCGTAACCAGCAAAATCATCGAGCGCACGGGGCAATTGCTTGGCCTGCCGCCGCGCGACGGCTTGCCGGTCCAGCCCTTCCCGCTCCTTGCTAAGCTCGGCTATGCCGAGGCCAATCAACCGGTCCATGCGAAAGAGGGCCATTGATGCGCCTTGCCGAGCTGTTTCCGCAAGAGAATCTTCCGCTGGTCTTGGCAGGCCGCGAAGTGAAAGGGATCAGCGCCGATAGCCGCGAGGTGGCGGAAGACATGGTTTTCTTTGCCGTGTCCGGAACGCGCCAGGATGGCATTTCTTATGTGCCA
>JAFMSB010000216.1 GCA_017353815.1 Methylocapsa sp.
CCCCGCGCCGATTGCTCCTTGAGCATTTTTTCTCATTATTTCCTCCAAAAGAGCTTCTTTGCCACATCATCCCCGCAGAGCGCCGAGCCTGCGCGCCGAAAACAGCGTTTAACCTAACACGAACCGCATTTCCGGTGAAAGATGAGCCGCTCGATGTCACGATCTGCAGCTTTACCGGGGAGGGCCGCGCGCGGCCGGAGCCTGCGGGGGGAAGAACGCAGTTTCTGCCAGCCGCGGCCCGGCCCCTCTTGAGTCCAGCTAAATTATTCGGCAGGTTCGTTTTCGGCGGCTCCGGCCGTCCGGCGGGGTCAACGATGACAACGATAAGGCGCGCCATGCCAGATAATAATGAGCCCAAGGAACTCGAAGCCTATCTTAGCGAGGTTGCGGGCGCAGAGCCTGAGGTGAGGGCGGCCGCCAGGGTCCTCCGCGCCGTCGCCGCCGGGGCGGGTGAATTGTCCCGGATAATCGCTCTTGGCCGGCTCAGCGGCGATCCCGGTGCCAGCCTTGGGAGGATGAACGCCGATGGTGATGTCCAGAAGGAGCTCGACGTCCTCGCCAACGAAATTTTCATCGATGCTTTCCGCCAGGCTCCGGTTGCCGCAGTCCTCTCCGAGGAGATGAAAGAACCCATGGCCCTTGACCGGGCAGGTCTCGTTGCCGTCGCAATGGATCCGCTCGACGGCTCGTCCAATATTGACACCAATGTATCCGTCGGCACGATCTTTTCGGTTTTGCCCGTGCTTGCGGGGGCAAGCAATGCCGAGGCCCATTTTCTTCAACCGGGGCGCAAGCAGATTGCCGCTGGCTTCGTCATTTATGGGCCCCAGACCTCGATTCTTTTCGCGCTGGGAACCGGTGAGACGCAGATCTTTACCCTCGACCGGCGCGGTGGGCGGTTCCAGCAGACATTGCCAGCGCCCGCGATTGCCGCGGAGTTTGCCGAATACGCGATCAATGCTTCGAATTACCGGCACTGGGAAGCCCCTGTGCGGGCATTTATCGGCGATTGCGAGGAAGGCGCGGACGGCCCGCTCAAGCGCGAATACAATATGCGCTGGACGGGCTCGCTCGTCGCCGACGCATATCGCATTTTCATGCGCGGGGGCGTTTTTCTTTACCCGGGAGATCAAAGGGCTGGCTATGGCAGTGGAAGACTGCGCCTCCTCTACGAGGCAAATCCGGTTGCCCTGGCTGTCGAGCGGGCAGGGGGCAGTGCGACAGACTGCATTCAGCCTATCCTCGACATAGTCCCGTCTTCCATTCATGCGAAAGTGCCGCTTGTTTTTGGTTCGCCGGCCGATGTCGGTCTCGTTGCCCGCTATCATAGCGATCCGCAATTTTCGGACCGTGCGCCGCTATTTGGCAATCGCGGTCTCATTCGCCCATAATTGCGCCCATAATTGCGACGCGCAACAGGGCAGATTGGCGAGGCTGAGGTGTCTGCGAAACATCCGATTATATCCGTCACCGGATCCTCGGGGGCGGGGACGACCTCCGTCAGGCGCACTTTCGAGCATATTTTCCGCCGCGAGCAGATCGCGGCCGCCTTCATCGAAGGGGATGCCTTCCACCGCTTTGATCGCGACGCAATGTGCGCGGCGGTGGCGGAGGAGGAGGCAAGGGGCAATCGCAATTTCACTCATTTTGGCCCGGATGCCAATCTCTTGGCCGAACTTGAGAGCGTCTTTCGCAGCTACGGCGAGTCGGGCACCGGAAAGACGCGGCATTACGTTCACGATGAGGAAGAGGAGGCGCTCTATGGACAAGCTCCAGGCACCTTTACCAATTGGGAGGCGTTGCCGGAGAACAGCGACCTTTTATTTTATGAGGGCCTGCACGGTGCAGTAAAGATAGAAGCTGCCGGCGCTGGCAGCGAAATAAATATCGGCCAGCACCCCGACTTGAAAATCGGCGTGGTCCCGGTCATCAATCTCGAATGGATCCAAAAAATTCACCGGGACCGCTCGGCCCGCGGCTATTCCACCGAAGAGGTCATGGACATGATGCTGCGCCGGATGCCTGATTATGTGCATTACATCTGTCCCCAGTTTACCCGGACAGACATTAATTTTCAGCGCGTGCCGACGGTCGACACATCGAACCCCTTCGCCGCGCGCTGGATCCCGACGGCCGACGAGTCGATGGTCATCATCCGCTTTGCGCGGCCAAGAGGTATCGATTTTCCTTATCTGCTGTCCATGATCCACGACAGCTTTATGTCAAGGGCGAATTCGATCGTCATCCCCGGGGCAAAGCTCGACCTTGCGATGCAATTGATTCTCACGCCTTTTGTGCTTAAACTGGTTGAAAGACGGCGGCGCGCGGCTTGAAAAAAAAGTCCGCGTGTACAATTTTGATTCCATTCCGCGATAAACGGAATCAGGCTATTTTTATCCCGGTTTTGAAATCGGAGTCGATCCTATGGCCCGCGTCACACTTCGACAGCTGCTCGATCACGCCGCCGAGCATGGTTATGGCGTTCCGGCATTCAATATCAATAACATGGAGCAGGGTTTGGCAATTATGGAAGCAGCTCAGGCCACGAGCTCGCCGGTCATTATTCAGGCAAGCCGCGGAGCTCGCGCCTATGCAAACGATATTGTGCTTTCAAAGCTCATCGAGGGGCTTATCGAGCTTTATCCCGATATTCCCGTCTGCATGCATCAAGATCATGGCAACAACGAAGCGACCTGTTATACGGCGCTCCAATATGGATTTTCATCGGTCATGATGGATGGCTCGCTTGAAGCCGATGCGAAAACGCCATCTACCTATGATTACAATGTCGTTGTCACGTCGAGAGTGGTGGAGGTTGCCCATGCCGTTGGCGCGTCGGTCGAAGGCGAGCTTGGCGTGCTTGGCTCACTTGAAACCGGCAGCGGCGAAAAGGAAGATGGGCATGGTGCGGAGGGGAGGCTCAGCCGCGAGCAGCTTTTGACCGATCCCGCTCAGGCTGTCGATTTTGTGACCCGGACGAAAGTCGACGCGTTAGCGATTGCAATGGGCACCTCGCACGGAGCGTACAAATTCAGCCGCAGGCCCGACGGCGAGATTTTGTCGATGCGGGTTGTCGAAGCTATCCATGCAAAACTCCCCAACATTCATCTCGTGATGCACGGCTCGTCATCCGTGCCGCAGGAGCTGCAAGACCGTTTCAATGCCTATGGCGGCGCCATGCGTCAGACTTGGGGCGTGCCCGTCGACGAAATTGTGAAGGGCATCAAGCATGGCGTGCGCAAGGTGAATATCGACACCGATTGCCGCATTGCTATCACCGCGGAGCTGCGCCGGGTTGCTAAAGAAACACCTGCTGAATTCGACCCGCGAAAATTTTTAAAACCTGCGATGGAGGCGATGCGCGAAGTCTGCAAGCAGCGTTTCGAACAGTTCGGCACGGCCGGAAACGCAGGGAAGGTCAGGGTTCTGCCAATGTCGGCAATGGCCAAACGGTACGCCTCGGGAAGTCTCGATCCCGCGCTAGCGCTGCAAAAGACCGCGGCGGAATAGCGGGTTAAGACAGTTTAAGTGCCTCGCCTGGGCGTCTCACCCCGGAGGCGAAGGCTGGCTCGCACGGCGGCAAAAGGAACGTGCTGCTTGGTGTTTTTTCCAGCAGCGAATCAGGCCACGCCGGGAGCTTGGCAACTCATCGTTCGAATGCGCGGGCTACGGCGCGAGGAGAGCCAAAGACCATGATGCCCCTTGTCGTTGCTCCATCGATCCTCTCCGCGGATTTCGCCAAGCTCGGCGAAGAGGTGCGGGCAATTACAGAAGCCGGTGCTGATTGGATTCACATCGACGTCATGGACGGGCATTTCGTACCCAATATTACAATCGGTCCGGCAGCCGTTGCCGCCTTGCGCCCGCATTCGAAATTACCCTTCGATGTGCATCTCATGATCTCCCCTTGTGACCCCTATCTCGCATCTTTCGCGGAGGCGGGGGCCGATTCCATCTCGGTCCATGCCGAGGCTGGCCCCCATCTCCACCGCTCGCTGCAAGCGATCCATGCGCTCGGCAAGAAGGCAGGGGTTGTGCTCAATCCTGCAACCCCGGCGTCCCACATCCAGTATGTTCTCGATGTCGCCGATCTGGTGCTGGTTATGTCGGTTAACCCCGGATTTTCCGGCCAATCCTTTATCGCTCCGGTCACCGGAAAAATCGCCGAACTTCGGGCGATGATCGGGCCGCGCCCGATCCGTATCGAGGTCGACGGCGGCATAAATCCTGAGACCGCGGACGTTGTTGCGGCAGCCGGTGCCGACACTCTTGTGGCAGGGTCCGCCATCTTCAATGGAGGTCCAGACAGTTATGCAGCAAATATTGCAGAAATTCGCGCAGCAGCCGCAAGAAGGCAATGCCGC
>JAFMSB010000217.1 GCA_017353815.1 Methylocapsa sp.
TCTTGCTGCGATTGCCGCAGCCGCCGCGCCGGCCGCGACACCCGCCGCCGTCGTTCCGGCAATGCCCGCAGCACCGCGGTTGATGATCGTGTTGTTGATATTGTTAATAACCGTCGTGTTGTGAATGTTCGCGAAGAAAACATTGTTCGGCGGCGGGACCACGAAGGGCGGCGGATTGATGAAGGCCGGGAAAGGCGTAAATACCGGGATAGGCAAAACGAACGCCGCAATTGGCGGCGGGGGCGGCGGAAACACGAGATAGGCCGGCACCGGAGCCAAAAAGACGATAGGCGGCGGCAGCACAAAGCCGAAAGCCGGATCGCTCAGCACCAAGACCGGGCGCTCGACATAGACAATCTCGGCGGGCGGGGGCGGCGGCACATCATAGGCGATTGGCGCAAAAGCCGGCGGCGGCTCCGGGGGAGCCGACAAGGCCTCAAGCCGCCATCTTGCCTCGGCAAAATGCGGGCCGCGCGGATAACGGTTGAGATAAGACCAATAAGCATCCGGCGTGTTGACGACGCAGGTTCGCCGCCAGACTCTCGCTTCGCGGCGCGCGGCAAGCAGGGCACGGACCCGGCGGGCCAGCGGATCCGAAGGATAGGCAGCAACGAAGTCCTCATAGCCTTCCATGCTATCGCGTTGGATTGCCGCGGCATAGGCATCTTGTACCCCAAGCTCGCGCATCGACCGGCCCTGTATCGCCCCGGCCTCACTGACGTTATAGGGCGGGGGCGGCGCATCCGCCGCGCGCTCGAAGAATGCGAACGCCGCGGATATCCGGGAGACGCTCCAAGGTACCTCGGCGCCTTTCGTCTCTTCGTTCACGCGCAGACGTACGGCATCGAAGACTTGGGAAGGCGAAAGACCCCCTTCCCTGATCATCTCGGCAAGCGCGCGCGCATAGGCGCCATAGGGCCCGTTTTCGGCCGGGGCGGCCGTGCCCGGTGCGGCGTTAAACGCGACAAGCATGTTCGGATCCGCCTCGGCAAGAGCTAGCCCTCCGGCCAAAGGCTGACCGGAAAAGCCAAAAGGCGACTCTCTTGCCAGGTCGAGAACGATAAAGCTTGCCTTTAAGGGCAGCCCCGCAAGCTGCCTTGTGTAATCGGAGATGCGCAGAGCATTGGCAGCCACATCGGAGGGGGAAGCGATTTTCGCATCGACAGGGACGAAAAAATTCTCGCCATCGAGCTGCAGCCCGTATCCCGAAAGGTAGATAAAGGCAACGGTATCGGGCCCCGATGCCTGTGCCTTCTCAACAAAGTCGTGGAATGCCGAGCGCAACGAATCTCCGTCGAGATCGCCCGCCCCGGTGACATCGAATCCAGCGGCCTGCAGCGTCTGGGCGACAAGGCCCGCATCATTGGCCGCGGTCGCAAGCGGGCTTGCCGGATAGGCGCCGTTGCCCACCACGAGAGCGATGCGTTTCTCTCCTTGCGCCTTTGCGGGCAGGGCCAAGGCACAAGCAAAAAGCAAAAGGCAGGAAGCAAGCAGAGTCGAAAGGATTTTCATAGCGGTCCTTACGCCAGGGAAGCCATTGTCGATCCAATATTAGAACGCTGGCGGTGAACGCGGCTTGAACGAATCGGAGCCGCGTTAGGGCAACGAATCGAATCTGGTAAAGGCGAACGCCAATGTGTCGCAAGTTGGGCAACACAGGCGGCACTTTGGCCGCCGAGCCAAGGAAGGTTTGTGAAGGCTGAGCTTCCGCACCGGTCGGCTGCATTTCTGCTGCACCGCATCTTGATCGGAGAGGCTGGGCCACCTTAAATGCTAGGGCTTCCCTCTTACGGTGCGAAGCGCGGGCGGATTTGCAGTGAGCGGCGAAAACGATAAAGAGCCCTTGGGGCACGAACCCAGACCCGGCCTCTTCAAACGGTTGCTTGGCCGGGGCGAAGCGCCAGCCGGATCGGGTGGGTTGGAGCACCACCCAGATGAGGAGCGCGAGGCCGCAAATTCCGCCGAGGCCCCTGACAAGACGCCGGGGGAGCGCGCCTCCCCCGCTGAAGAGCCGGCCTCCCCCGCGGCTGCCCAGGGGCCCAAACAAGGTTGGTGGGCAAGGCTGCGCGCGGGACTTTCGCGCTCGTCCAGCTCGATTGGCGAGGGGCTTGCCGGAATCTTCGCCAAACGCAAGCTCGACGAGGCGATGCTCGAGGAACTCGAAGATGTTCTGATCCGCGCCGATCTTGGCGTTGCGGCGGCGGCGCGCATCGCGCAAAAGATCGGCGAGGGCCGCTATCACAAAGATGTTGGCATCCTGCAGGTCAAGGAAATCCTTGCCGCGGAGGTCGAGCGGGCGCTTGCGCCCTACGCCCTCCCCTTGGAAATCGAGCCCAGCCAAAAGCCGTTTGTCATTCTCGTCGTCGGTGTCAATGGCTCGGGCAAGACAACGACCATTGGCAAGCTTGCCGCGCAGCTCCTGCGCAAAGGCCATAGCATTCTGCTTGCCGCGGGCGATACCTTCCGGGCGGCCGCCATCGAGCAATTGTGCATTTGGGGCGAGCGTTTAGGATGCCCGGTCATTGCGCGCGAGCAAGGCTCGGATGCCTCGGCACTTGCCTTTGACGCAATCAAAGAGGCGCGGGAGAAAGATTCGGACGTCGTGCTCGTGGATACGGCGGGGCGGCTGCAAAACCGCGCCGAGCTCATGGCCGAGCTCGACAAAATTATTCGCGTGATGCGGAAGGTCGATGAGAGTGCGCCGCACGCCGTGTTGCTCGTGCTCGACGCGACGGTCGGCCAGAATGCTTTGAGCCAGGTCGATATCTTCGAGCGCATTGCGGGCGTCACCGGTCTCGTCATGACAAAGCTCGATGGCACCGCGCGCGGGGGCATTCTCGTTGCCATCGCGGAGCAATTCGGGCTTCCGATCCACTTCATTGGCGTTGGCGAGGGGATTAACGATCTCGAGACGTTCGAGGCGCGCGATTTTGCCCGCGCCATTGCCGGCCTCGATGCATGATTGAAGAGTCAATGATCTTCCGTGAGACAGGAATTTAAAATGATCCTAAGTCACTTTAGGTGAGGGATTGTGCCCGCCAAGCCATGCTCGATCGGTTCGAATTATCCGCCGGTCATCGGTGGAAAGAAGGCGATTTCGCGCGCGTTCCGGATCGATGCATCATGCTTGACATGCGTGTGGTCGAGCGCCGCGCGGATGGATTTCGGATTGGCGAAAGCCGCGGCATAATTCTCGCCCTGCCTGCCGAGCCACGCCATGAGCTCGGCCACGGTCGCGATATCTGTGGGCGGCGCAATCTCCTCCTCTCCGAGGCCGATGCGCTCGCGCACCCATGCAAAATAAAGCGCTTTCATGGAGCCAATTTAGGGTTCGCCGATGGCTTCCCGCAAGCCAGCTTTGAGGTAATCCCAGCCAGTATAGAGCGTGAGCAAAGCCGAGACCCACAGCAAGATCAGGCCCGTCGGCGTGACACCGGGCAGGATCTCATCCCCATAAGGGCCAGCGATGAGAAAGCCAAGGGCGACGAGTTGCAGAGCTGTCTTCACCTTGGCGACTTTGCTCACCGGAAGCGATACCTTGAGATCGGCTAGAAACTCCCGCAGGCCCGAGACAAGGACTTCCCGGCACAAAATGATGATCGCTGCTGCGATTGAATAGCTGGCGATCGTATGATCGGCGACGAGCATCATGAGCACAGCGGCGACGAGCAACTTGTCGGCGATAGGGTCGAGCATCTGGCCAAGCCGGGACTGCTGCGACCATGCGCGGGCCAGGTAGCCGTCGAGAAAATCGGTGACCGCGGCGGCGATAAAAATCGCCAGAGCGAGCCACCGCGCCCAAGCAAATTCGGGCCAGAAAAGGCAGGCCGCGACGAGCGGGACCGCTGCCACGCGCCCATAGGTCAAAATATTGGGCACGCTCCAAGCCAGGACCGTGCCTCTTGCGAGCGACGTAACTGTCATGGCCCTGTAAACATTGCCTCCGGGATCCTTTGTATAATCCTTGAGCGCCTCGCCGCATTGGCAGTGGATAGAGGCTCCGCTTGCCCCTTATCTCACTTTATCTGCCACGATCATGGAAAAAATCATAGACTGCCCGCGCGGTCGCCGCATTTATCCCCCTTGCCTTTTCGAGATCCGGAAGCGCGGCGCGAGAAACCGCCTTGGCCGTGCCAAAGGCATGAAGAAGAGCCTTCTTGCGCGCCGGGCCAATGCCGGGGATTTCGTCGAGGGGATTTTTGGTGAACTCTCTCTTCCTGCGCGCCCGGTGAGATCCAATCGCGAAGCGGTGCGCCTCGTCGCGCAGCCGTTCGACGAAATAAAGCGCGGGGTCGCGCGGGGGAAGGCGGAAA
>JAFMSB010000218.1 GCA_017353815.1 Methylocapsa sp.
GTGACGGCTGGATCGGGCGTTGGAGTGCGCTGGTATGAGATCCGGAATCCGAATGGCACGACGCTCGCCAACGCCACGAATGTCAACGCACCTCTCATCCATCAGCAAGGCACTTTTTTGGGTGATGGGAATTTCCGGTGGATGGGGAGCATCGCGATGGATAATGCCGGAGATATCGCGCTTGGCTATAGTCTCTCCAGCCTGCACACCTATCCTTCAATCTTCGTGACCGGCCAGGCATTTGGCGACGCGCCGAACACACTTCGGGCGGAGCAGTCCGTTTGGAACGGAACGGGTTCACAATCCATCATCAATTGGGGTGACTACAGCAGTATGAGCGTCGATCCCGTTTACGACTGTACTTTCTGGTATACGACGGAGTATCTGGAAAATAGCGGCAAATACGTTTGGCGAACGCGTGTTGGATCTTTCAAATTCAATAATTGCCCACAACCATGATGCAGGCCGAAATTAGCACGGTATGGAAAATCTCAGCCAGCATCACTGGCTGCGTGGAGACATAACGTGTTGCTGACGATGTTACCATCTTCGCCGAAGCCGAGTGCGATTTAGCGTGTAAGCTCCGGTTTTGGCGGGACGCCGAGGCGCAGGGAGCATCGAGCAAGTGATCGGGAAATACTGATTAACGAGCGGCGGAATTCTGTATCACGAGATGCGTCTCCGGCCGCGCGGCTCAAGTTGGATTAGAGTCAATCGGCCTAAGTCCGCTCGTGGCATAGGCCGGAATTCTCATGGAAACAACGCGGACAGGTCTTCCCTGACCAGCGCAAATATCCCTCAGGCGGCACTGCTTGCATCGCTAACCTTGCGTGGGCATCTTAAACGCATGACAATACCCGCCGGCCAAACGCGCGGCGAGCGGCAGCAGGCGGCGAGCAGCCTTGCCCGCCTCAATGAACGCTCGCGGGAAATCTTCAGACTCATTGTCGACTCCTATCTGGCAGGCGGCAACGCTGTGGGGTCGCGCCAGCTCTCGCGCCTGCTGCCGATGCCGCTATCGCCCGCCTCGGTGCGCAATGTCATGCAGGATCTCGAGGAGATCGGGCTCATTTACTCGCCCCATACAAGCGCCGGCCGCTTGCCCACCGAGCTCGGCCTGCGCTTTTTCATCGACTCTTTGCTTGAGCTTGGCGACGTCACGGAGGACGAGCGCCAGCATATCGAGGCCCAAGTCCGGGCAGCGGCGCGGGAGCAGACGCTCGAGGACCTGCTCGGCGATGCCATGCTCATGCTCTCGGATCTGACTCACGGCGCCGGGGTCGTCGTCACCACGAAGGACGGCGCGCGGCTCAAACATATCGAATTCGTCCGGATCGAGCCGCAGCGTGCGCTCGCCGTGCTCGTTGCCGAAGATGGCTCGATCGAAAACCGCATCCTGCAAATCCCTCCGGGTCTGCCGCCCTCGGCTTTGTGCGAGGCCAGCAATTATCTCAACGCGCGGATTCGGGGCCGGACGCTGCCGGAAGTGAAGGCCGAGATCGAGACCTCGCGCGAGCAGGCGGAGGCGGAGCTAGGCGAGCTGGCGGCACGGCTCGTGGATGCCGGGCTCGCGAGCTGGACGCAGTCGGCCGCTCATGGGGCGCAGCTCATCGTCCGCGGCCAGGCCAATCTGCTGCAGGATCTCAAGGCAAGCGAAGACCTCGAGCGGATAAGGCTGCTCTTTGCCGATCTCGAGACCAAAAAGGAGGTAATTGAGCTGTTGAGCCGGGCGGAAAGCGGCGATGGGGTTCGCATTTTCATCGGCTCCGAAAACAAGCTCTTTTCGCTCTCGGGCTCGTCGATGATCACGGCGCCTTTCCGCGATCGCGAGGCGCGGATCGTCGGCGTTTTGGGGGTGATCGGCCCGACAAGGCTTAATTACTCGCGCGTCGTGCCGATGGTGGATTTTACCTCCAAAGTTGTCGGCCAGTTGCTGCAATCGCGGTGAGGATCTTGCTGTTTCGTGGGACGCGAGTTTCAGGCGTTAGCCGTCGCTTTTCCAAACGCGGAGCCACATAGGGGACTTTCGGTCCGCGATATAGAGTTTCAGAAACAGCGCCACACGATGATTATCGATTTCGTGCCGCCTCGCGAAGTCATGGCTGTCCTCGAAGGACAGGACGTAGCGCGAGTGTTCGCGCACGGTGATGTCGCAGTAGCCATCATCGGGGTCATCCTGGCAGCGCTCGAAAAACGTCCACCCGAATCGACGATCCCCCCATACCAGCTCCCAATACGAGATGAGAGCAGGGGTTTTTGACGTATTCACGATACTGATTTCATGCCTAGGACCATCTGAATTGGTCGTAAAATAATAGCTGGTCGTTAGCCGGAAGCGGTCACGGTACGTTTCCCAAATTTTTATGATAGCAAGAGCTGTGGCTACAAGGGAGCCCCAAAGAGCGAGCCAGAATTGAGGCTGCGGTGTCATGATCCTCCCGTTAACGGCTTGAATTGACCATGGTTGGTCTCACCTCGTTGCAGGTCTCGTTTACGAAAGTGGGTCGGATATCCCTAACTGAGACGAGGCTCTTGAAACACTGTATGTGTCCTCGACCCAACTGCTCACGCCGCGCGCAGCTGCCGCGCCGTGTCGATCCTGTAGGTCAAGGCCTCGGCAAGATGAAGGCTCCCGACTTTTGCCGCGCCGTCCAGATCGGCGATCGTGCGCGCGAGCTTTAGCACCCGGTGGAATCCGCGCGCCGACAAATGGAGGCGCTCGGAGGCGTCTTTTATCAAGGCGAGGGCTGGGCTGTCGGGCTTCGCCACGATCTCAACGATGTTGGCCGGGGCAGCGGCATTCGACATTATCCCGGCAAGGCCAAGCTTGGAGTAGCGCGCAATCTGCATCTCGCGCGCCGCCGCAACGCGCCTTGCGACTTCCTGTGAGCCCTCGGCGGGAGGGGGCAGCATCAAATCGGCGGCGGTCACCGCCGGGACCTCGACGTGAAGATCGATGCGGTCGAGCAAGGGGCCCGAGAGCCTTGCCTGGTACTGGGCGATGCAGCGCTCGTTCGGCTGCCGGTTGCAGGTAAAGCCCGGCTCGCTTGCATGACCGCAGCGGCAGGGGTTCATTGCCGCCACCAGCTGGAAACGCGCCGGATAGACGATCCGGTGGTTGGCGCGCGCGATTGCCACCTCGCCCGTCTCAAGCGGCTGGCGCAGGCTGTCGAGGACTTGCGGCTGGAATTCCGGCAGCTCGTCGAGGAACAAGACGCCGTGATGGGCAAGCGAGATTTCGCCGGGCCGCGCTCTCGTTCCGCCGCCAACCAGCGCCGCCATCGATGCCGAATGATGCGGCGCGCGGAAAGGCCGCTGATCGGTGAGCGCGCCGCCCGCGAGATCGCCCGCAATCGAATGGATGAGCGAAACCTCCAGCAGCTCCCTTGGAGCGAGCCTTGGCAGGATCGAGGGCAGCCGCGCCGCGAGCATGGATTTGCCTGCCCCTGGCGGGCCATTGAATAAGAGATTATGCCCTCCGGCGGCGGCGATTTCGAGCGCGCGCTTGGCGCTTTCCTGGCCCTTGATGTCGCGCAGATCGGACTGCGGGCTGGCCTGCGCTTGAGCCGCCGGCTTGGGCCGGGCCATAACCTGCGTGCCCTTAAAATGGTTGGCGAGCTGGATCAGCGACACGGGGGCCAAAACGTCGATGTCCTGTCCGGCCCATGCGGCCTCCGGCCCGCTCGCATGGGGGCAAATGAGGCCATGGCCGCGGGCATTGGCGGCAATCGCGGCGGGCAGCACGCCGGCCACGGCAGTCACCGTCCCGTCGAGTGCGAGCTCGCCGAGCACGGTGTAGTTTGCGAGCGCGTCGGCAGGAATGGCCCCGATCGCCGCCATGATGCCAAGGGCAATCGGCAAATCGTAATGGCTGCCCTCCTTAGGCAGATCGGCTGGGGCGAGATTGACCGTGATGCGTTTTGCCGGCATCGCAAGGCCGGACGCGTTGAGCGCGGCACGCACTCTCTCGCGCGATTCGGCGACGGCCTTATCTCCGAGGCCGACTACGGTAAAAATCACGTTGCCATTGGCGATTTGCACCTGCACGTCGACCGGCCGCGCGTCAATGCCCTCGAACGCTACGGTTGCAACTCTAACGACCATGGATAACACTCACTCATCACTGCAGCGCAATTTAGCCAAGTTAATTCGATTTGGCAAAAACAATAGCTTAACGCCAACCCGCGGCTGTAATCGCAAGACTTTGATTGGAGAACCTTGGTCAGGAAACGCCGCCGCCCAATTGGACGCGGAGAGGAGGCAAGTCTCGCACTGGGCCATGCCAGAATGGACTATAGAATTGAAGCGAT
>JAFMSB010000219.1 GCA_017353815.1 Methylocapsa sp.
GCGGCTTATGCCGAAACCGCGCCATTGCGCAATCCCCAGTTTTACCAATACGATCTTGACATCGCAGCAATCGCCGAGGTCTGGCGGCGAAGCAGCGCCATGGCTGCTCGATCTTACCGCTGCGGCGTTGCGCGCCAACCCGCAGCTATCGAGCTTCGAGGGGCATGTTTCGGATTCCGGCGAGGGGCGCTGGACTCTGCAGGCGGCGATCGACGAGGGAGTCCCGGCTCCCGTTCTTTGCGCGGCCTTGTTTGGCAGGTTCGAATCGCGCGGGCTCGCCGAATATGCCGATAAGTTGTTATCCGCGATGCGCTACCAATTTGGCGGGCACGCCGAAAAGCCGCACGGAGGGAGGCCGGGTGAATGAGCCGGCTGGTTTCCGATGCGTTCGTCTTCTTTGGCGCCACCGGCGACCTTGCCTACAAGCAGATTTTTCCCTCGCTGCAAGGCTTGGTTCGCGACGAAGGGCTTAACATACCTATCATCGGAATCGCCAAGGAGGGCTGGCCTCTCGACCGTTTTAAGGCGCGCGCGAGGGAAAGCCTTATTGAGCATGGCGGTGTCGACGAAGCCGCCTTTGCAAAGCTTTCCAGTCTGCTGCGCTATGTCGACGGCGACTATAATGATCCATCGACCTGCGCGCGGCTGCGGCAGGAACTCGAGGGAGTAAAGCGGCCGCTGCATTATCTTGCCATCCCGCCAAGCCTGTTTGCCACGGTGGCGGAGGGGCTCGCAAAACCCGGCTCCGGAATCGATGCGCGCCTCATCGTCGAAAAGCCTTTCGGCCGCGATAGGGAGTCGGCGCGACAGCCCGATCGCATCCTCCACCGTTTGTTCTCGGAGGACAGCACATTCCAGATCGATCACTACCTCGGCAAGGAGCCGGTCCAAAACATACTCTATACGCGGTTCGCAAATCCCATGTTCGAGCCGGTCTGGAAAGGCAAGCCGGCTGATCGGTTGCGACGGGCCATGGCATGATCCGGCGCCCGACGGCCGCAGCAGCTGATCATGCCGCAGAGCCGAGCGAGCGCGGCCATTCCATAACGCCAGCTAGGTCGTCTGGGGCGCGGTTGCGAGCTGAGGGCTTGCGCAGCTCGAAGACTTATGGCTTGTGTGCGATAAGTGTAGTGACGGCGGCACGGTGCCATTCAACTTGCGGCACATGCCAAATTTTAGCTTAAAAGCGGCAGCCGGAAAGCGGCGCGGATTGGGTAAGCATGGCAAGGAAATGCTTCGTGCCAATTTTTGTTGCCGCTTGCATGTTTGCAACAGCGGCATGGGCTCAAGGGTATATTCCTTACGACTACTATAACTATTTGGTCCTTCCTCCTCCTGCTTCGCCTGTGATTCGATATTATCAGAACTATACATATAACGGGCCGAATTACCCATATAGCTCAAGCATGTTTGGCGGATGCGATGTCTATTGCCAGCAACTGAATGCAGGAGGTCCTTATTACTCGGACCGCTAATATAGGTTGCATATACCGAATTCTCTGCATCGAATGACACGTTGGCGGGGGGGAATGGCCGCCAGACCGCGCGAGCATCTGCCGGCTTCGAGACATGGCGGTGCCGCAGTTTGGCGGTTGGCGGCAAGGCAGCTTGTCAGGCCCCGTCGCAAAAATTTGAAGCGCGATGGTGCGCCGCCGCCTCGATGGATGCCAATTTCTGTCCATTTTGGCGGATACCATTGCGGTAAATTGATCGGACTGGAGATGCCTATGAAAACGCTGCGAGCATCACTATTGGCCGGCGCCGCGATGATTTTTGCGGGCGCCGCACAGGCACAAACCCCCAGCCCGCATGTGCTGGCCATCGAGCTTCCGGGAGGCACCGTGGAGCAGATTCAATACCGCGGGGATACGCCGCCCGAGGTTTCTTTTGCCGCGAGCCCGCTGCGGCAGGACTGGTTGTTTCCGTCCTTTGGCCCCGATTCGCCTTTCGCGGCCATCGGCCCCATTTCGGACGAGTTCGACCGCCAAGCGGCGCAAATGCTTGCGCGTGCAGAAGCCATGAGCCGGACAATGCCCGCCAGCCCTGACGAGCTCATCCGGATCTATCGGAGCCGTCCCGCGGGAGCCAAGACCTACAGCTTTGTATCGACCCTGACCAGCAATGGCAGCTGCGGGCGCAGCATCGAGATCACCTCGCAAGGAGACGGCAGCAAGCCGCGCGTCATGACCCGCAGTTTTGGCAATTGCGCGGGGGCGCAGACAGCCCCTCGCGGGAGCATATCCGTGCCGGCTAAATCAAAGCATCGGCCCGAGATAATTACCGCGCGCGCCAAGAGGATCGAGCCTCCCAGAGCGGCGCCTTCAGGCATGGCGCAAGAGGCCGCATTCCGTTATTGAGCAATTAATCGGCCGTAGAGAATTGGGAAGCGGCTGCCAGTTTGCCCGATCCGGTCTTGCGGATGTCCCCCGGGAACAGCGTGCCCGCAGCTGAGGCGGCAGCCACTTTGCCGCAACGAGGCCGTTAGCCCGCCTCAACAAAGCTGGCGAGCACCATTTTGCGCCCCGCCTTGTCGAAATCGACGGTGAGCTTGTTGCCGTCGGCAAGAGCAACAGTTCCCGGCCCGAATTTTGTGTGAAATACGCGCGCGCCTTGCGCGAAAGACGAATCCGCGCTTGCGCGCGCGACAAGCTCCCCCTCGATTTGCACCGGAGCGCGCCGCGCCCGCCCTTCCCCGCTGCGCCATGAGCCGGGGCTGCCGTCTTCTGCGCGCTGCCTTGCGCGCTGCCAGCCGGGCGTCGCGTAGGAAGAGGCATAACTATCCAGATTGGCAGAGCGCGATTGCGCATACCCCCCCCAGGCGCCCGAGGCCGCAACAGCCTCTACATGGCCTGCCGGGAGCTCGCTGAGGAAACGCGACGGGAGAGTCGTCTGCCAGAGCCCGCGAACGCGCCGGTAGGCAGCAAAGCTGATTTTCGCGCGGCGCTTCGCGCGGGTAAGCCCCACATAGGCGAGGCGGCGCTCCTCCTCGAGACCGGCACGGCCCGAATCATCGAGCGAGCGCTGATGGGGGAAAAGGCCCTCCTCCCAGCCGGGCAGGAATACGGTGTCGAATTCGAGCCCCTTGGCCGCATGCAAGGTCATGATCGACACCCGGGCGCCAGATTGCGCAGTTGCCGCGTCCATCACCAGCGAGACATGCTCGAGGAAAGAGGCGAGGTCGGGAAACTCCTCCATCGAGCGGACGAGCTCTTTTAGGTTCTCGAGCCTGCCCTCGGCATCGGCGGTGCGCTCCTTGCGCCACATGTCGGTATAGCCGGACTCGTCCAAAATGATTTCCGCGAGCTCGCCCTGCGGCTTCGATCCGGCAAGCTGCGACCAGCGGGAAAGATCGGAAAGAAGCCCGCGCAGCGCCTGGCGCTGTTTCGGCTTCAGCTCCTCGGTCTCGGCAATCCCTCCTGCCGCCCGGACGAGCGAAATCGTGGCGCGCCGGGCGTGATCATGGATGAGCTGCAAGGTCGAGTCGCCAAGCCCTCGTTTGGGGACGTTAAAAATCCGCTCGAAGGCAAGGTCGTCGGCGGGCTGCGCGGCGAGCCTGAGATAAGCGAGCGCATCGCGAATTTCGGCGCGCTCGTAAAACCGCGGGCCGCCGATTACGATATAAGGCAGGCCAATCGCGATAAAGCGGTCCTCGAACTCCCGCATCTGGAAGGAGGCGCGTACAAGAATGGCCATCGCGTCGAGCGGGTGGCCTTTGCGGCGCAGCTCCTCGATCTCTTCGCCGGCCGCGCGGGCTTCTTCCTCCGAATCCCGGTGGCCGGTTACGCCCGGCTTTTCGCCAAAGGCGCTGTCAGTAAAGAGCGTCTTGCCGAGCCGTCCCTCATTATGCGCGATGAGGCCCGATGCCGCCGCAAGGATATGCCCCGTCGAGCGGTAATTGCGCTCGAGCCTTATGATCTTCGCGCCCGGAAAGTCGCTCCCAAAGCGCAAAATATTGTCCACCTCGGCGCCCCGCCAGCCATAGATCGACTGGTCGTCATCGCCGACACAGCAGATATTTTTTTGCCCCTGGGCAAGGAGCCGGAGCCACAAATATTGTGCGGTGTTGGTGTCTTGATATTCGTCGACGAGAATATAGCGAAACCGCTCGTGAAAAAGTTTTAAAATATCCGCGTTTTGGCGGAAAAGGCGTAAGGTCTCGAGCAGAAGATCGCCGAAATCGGCGCCATTCAATGTCTTCAGCCGCTCCTGGTAAAGCTTGTAAAGCTGAGACCCTTTGCCATTGGCGAAAGCCCCCGCTTCGCCTGCCGGAACAT
>JAFMSB010000220.1 GCA_017353815.1 Methylocapsa sp.
CTATGGCGGCCGCCTGAGGCGGCGGGCGGCGCCATCAACGCCGTCCTTGCCGCCGCCGGCCGCAACTTCCGCCGCCTGCTCGCGCGGCTCGTGCTTTTGTAAGCCATCTTCCCGAGCGCGCTCGAAAACGTCAGTCCCTCCGATCAGCGAGCCACCGCCGCTTAAATCGCGTTCTTTACGGGCGGCTTTCCACAAGGTGACAGTCCAGTTGCCGGCCTCTGACGCAATCCCGGGTGATCGGCTTTAACTTTGGCTTAGGGGCCGGCGCCCCAGAGCCCGCAATATACCATGACGCTCCTCTGTGCTCCCAGCGAACAGATCCGCGAATTTTTCGCGCAAGAGATTTTTCTGCACCTTGCCCATCCCGTTTCGCGGAAGACCATCGAGAAAAAGCACACGTTTGGGCAGCTTGAATTTCGCCAGGCTGACTGCCAGAGCCTTCTGAATGGCCGCCTCATCGAGTGATGCGCCATCCGCGCGCGCAATAATCGCGGTGACGGCCTCGCCGAAATCCTTATGCGGCAGGCCGATGACCGCGCTCTCGGCAACGCCCGGGAGGGCATTGATCGAACTCTCGACCTCTCTTGGATAAACATTGAGCCCGCCGCTGATGATGAGATCCTTCGCACGCCCGGCAATGTGCAGATAGCCATCCCTGTCGATCCACCCGAGGTCGCCGGTAATAAAGTAGCCATCGCTGCGGAACTCCGCCGCGGTTTTTTCGGGGATGCGCCAATAGCCTTTGAAGACATTAGGTCCTTTGACCTCGATGACGCCGGTCTCGCCCTGCGCAAGCACCTCTCCGCTCTCCTCGGCCGCGATGCGCAGGTCGACGCCCGGCAAAGGGAAGCCCGCGGTGCCGGCCCGGCGTTCGCCCTCGTAAGGGTTTGAGGCGATCATATTCGTCTCCGTCATCCCATAGCGATCGAGAATGCTG
The DNA here is from genome assembly GCA_017353815.1 of Methylocapsa sp. GTDB lineage: Bacteria > Pseudomonadota > Alphaproteobacteria > Rhizobiales > Beijerinckiaceae > Methylocapsa. The sequence continues at coordinate 938 of JAFMSB010000220.1, forward strand.
TGGCCGGTGCGCTCTAGCCAAGCGCGGTGGGCCTCCTCGAGCAAAGGCGCGGATCCGGATATGAAAAGCCGCATATGAGCAACCGCCTCGCGCGATAAGCCTTGCTGCATGAGCCGCGTGTAAAAGGTCGGCACGCCCATCATGACCGTTGCCCGGCCGATTAGCGCCAAGCATGACTCCGGATCGAATTTGGGCATGAGCAAAATCTTGGCCCCGCTTAAAAGAGGGGTATTGACGGCAACGAAGAGCCCGTGGGTATGGTAAAGCGGCAATGCGTGGAGAAGCGTGTCCTGGGAAGAAAACCGCCACAGGGCGGTAAGCGTCCCGGCGTTTGTTGCAAGATTGTCATGGGTGAGCATCGCGCCTTTGGAGCGGCCCGTCGTGCCCGACGTGTAGAGAATGGCGGCGATGTGGTCCGGTCCCCGGCTTACGTCGTCGAAATCGGGAGCGCAGGCGGCGCATCTTAAGGGCAGCGTGCCCCCGCCCTCGGCTCCGAGCGTCGCGACGCATTCGATGCCTGTCTGCTTGGCGAGAGCCGTAAGGCCGTTGGAGCGAGCGGGATCGCAGACCAGAATTTTCGGCTGCGCATCGGCGAGAAAATAGGCAAGCTCGGCATCCGTATAGGCCGTGTTGAGCGGAAGAAAAATCGCTCCCGCGCGCAAGGCGCCCAGATAAAGCAAGATGGCCTCGGCCGATTTTTCGACCTGCACGGCGATGCGGTCGCCGGGTCGCGCGCCAAGGCCCGCGAGCGCCGCGGCATAGCGCCCCGAAGCTGCGATCGTCGCGGAATAGGAAATGGTGTTGCCCGAAGGGGTTTCGACAAATGTCCGCACTTCGTTTCCCTCTGCGGCTTGTCGGATGCGCGCGAAAAGATGATTTGTCACATGCCTGTTCCGCTTCTCCGGTTGACTGCTGCCCCGCGTGCCCCTATCTCCGAAGCCGGAACCAACCTCCTGCGCGGAGTAAGCCACTGGCCGTTTCGAGAGTCTAAGCTGACAGTCCGCGGAGTATTATTTGGAATTCTTATAAACTCTGATTGTGGACTTGTCCTATATTTTGCCAGGCATTAAAGGGGCCCTCTCGGGCCGCGTATTCCAACTTCTGCGAAATGGTTTGATGATCATTTGTTCATGCAATGTTTTCAGCGACAATGAGGTGCGGAAGGCCGTTGGCAGCAACTGCCGCCCGCAAACGCCGGGCGCGGTCTACCGTTGCCTCGGCTGCAACCCGTGCTGCGGCCGCTGCCTCACGACAGTCAAAGCCATTTTAAATGAGAGTCTCGCTCAAGCTGGGGCCAAGGCGGATAATTGTCCCGTAAGGATCGAGCACTGCGGCTAGGGATATTCGCGCAAGTGCTGGCGGAGTGAGCGGCACAGCGAGGCATCGGCCTCGTCGAAGGCGAGTAACCAATTTCGGCCGGAACTGCGAGCCAAGCGAAGCGGCACCTGGCACAAGAATTGGTTCGCCTTTTTGACGTCACAATGCCTTATTGCCCTCGCAGACAAGCCAGCATGCGGCACATCGGGGCGGCGGGCGGCGAGTAAGGGACTGATATGGGGAATTTTTGGCTGCGCAAGCCGATAGCAATGCTTCAGGCAGAAGCCGGCGAAGGCAAGCTTGCAGGGCTGGGACAGGATCAAGCGCAGCTGCGCCGCACGCTCTCCCTTGTCAGCCTGGTTGCTCTTGGAATTGGCGCCATCATTGGCGCGGGCATTTTTGTTCTCACGGGTCACGCTGCCGCCGAGCACGCTGGGCCCGCGATCAGCCTTTCCTTTGTGCTTGCCGGAATTGTCTGCGCCTTTGCGGGCCTTTGCTACGCCGAGATGGCCTCCACCGTGCCGGTAGCGGGAAGCGCCTACACCTATGCCTATGCGACGCTGGGCGAGTTCGCGGCGTGGGTCATAGGCTGGGATTTGATTCTCGAATATGCCTTTGGCGCCACGACAGTTGCAATCGGCTGGTCGGGTTATGTCACCAGCTTCTTGCGCGATCTCGGCGTGGTGATACCGGAGCGATTTGCATCGGCGCCGCTCACCTATGACGCGGCTGCGGGAGCCTTATCGGCGACGGGTGCGGTGCTCAATCTTCCTGCGATGTTCATCGTCCTTGCCCTCAGCGGCCTGCTTGTGATCGGGATCAAAGAATCGGCCCAGTTCAATAACGCGATCGTCGCTCTCAAGCTGTCGATCATCGTGGTGTTCATCCTCGCAGGAGTTTGGTTCGTCACGACGGCAAATTGGGTGACCCCGGCAAATCCTTCGGGCGCCTTCATTCCGCCAAACGCTGGGCCTGGCCACTTCGGCTGGAGCGGTATTGTCAGCGGCGCGGCGGTCGTATTCTTCGCCTATATCGGCTTTGACGCCGTCTCGACCGCCGCTCAGGAGGCGCGCAATCCCCAGCGCGACATGCCCATCGGCATACTCGGATCACTCATTATCTGCACGTTGCTTTACGTGCTGGTGAGTATCGTCATAACCGGTATCGTACCATTTGACAGGTTGAATGTGCCCGATCCCATCGCGGTCGGCGCCGATGCTTTGGGGTTTGGCTGGCTTGCCGCGATCATCAAGTTCGGCGCAATTCTTGGATTAAGCTCGGTCATCCTTGTGCTCTTGCTGGGGCAGACCCGGATTTTTTACTCGATTGCGCGCGATGGCCTCCTTCCCCCCTTCGCCGCAAAGATACATTCAAAATTTTGCACGCCCTATATAACCACGCTTATCACCGGCCTTGCGGTTGCGGTGCTGGCCGGCCTTTTCCCTATCGGTCTCGTTGGCAAGCTCGTCAGCCTCGGCACTTTGTTCGCTTTTGCGGTCGTCTCCGCCGGAGTCCTCATCCTGCGGATCAGCCACCCCGAGATCGAGCGCCCATTCAAAGCGCCAGCCGTCTTTTATGTTGCTCCTCTTGGCGTCCTTTCTGCGGGATTTCTGATGCTCGGTCTGCCGGCCGAGACCTGGATGAGCTTTGCCCTCTGGCTGGTAATCGGGCTTGCGATTTATTTCTTCTACGGGCGGCACAACAGCCGGCTCGCCCAGCTGCACCGGCAATATAAGCGGGGCACCGGACGGAAGCGCGGCAAGAGGATGCTTTGATGGCAGCACGCCACTCAAGCCTGGGCTTGAAGACGGTAGCTGGCGTGTGGCTGCGGCAGCCATGCAATGGCTGGCAGCGCCACAGGCAGCCGAATTAGGGCCGGCGCGAAAGATCGCCGCGGACAGGAGGCGGCGGCGCATTTTTACGATCCTTGCGCCGGCTGCGCTGGTTTTTCGTCAGGAATTTGCGGAAAGCGCTCAAAGTTGCCCCGCTCACGTGATGTTCGATGCCCTCCGCATCTT
>JAFMSB010000221.1 GCA_017353815.1 Methylocapsa sp.
TCGCATGGTATAGCTCTACGTCCGGCACTTCCGCAGGCGGAATATTCTTGATTGAGCCAATATCGACCATCCGGTTTTCTCCTTAGCTACTTTGGAGTTCCTTTAGCCATTCGCCTGCGCCGCCCGGTGAGAGCATGGCTAAGCCTCGTTGCGCAAGCCTCGATTTAGAATGTTCATTTTTCAGGCGAGTTCCGCTGGCTCAAAGCGGCATTCTTGGCATGCCCCGAAAGTTCCGCGAAAGTCTGCTGCTTCTGCAGCCACTCCTGATAGTCGCTTTCATTGTCGACCACGATGTTGCCGCGCATTTGCGGATGGCCAATTCCGCAAAACGCGGCGCAGAGGACTTCATAGGTTCCGGTTTTGGTCGGCGTAAACCAGAAATAGCTTTCAAGGCCCGGCACGAGGTCCATCTTGGCGCGAAGCTCGGGCACATAAAAGTCATGTATCACGTCAACTGACCGCAGCAGGACCTTGACATGTTTCCCAAGCGGCACATGCAAATCGCCGCCTGTGATCACGAGATCGTCTTGGCCATCGGGATCGTTCGGATTTAGTCCCATCGGATTTTCGGCGCTGATAAAGCGCGGATCGGTTGTGCCGAACCGGCCATCCTTTCCCGGCAGCCGGTAGCTCCACTGCCACTGCTGGCCCATGACCTCGACCGGCAGGGCCTCTCCGGGGACGGTCACATACTGATACCATACGAACAGTCCTGGCCCCAAAAGGGCGGCGACGGCCACGGTCGTGCCGATCGCCAGTGACCACTCCACCTTATTATTCTCGGGCTGGTAGGCCGCCCGTCTGCCCGGGCGGTGGCGGAAGCGGAAGACACAATAGGCCACAAACAAGACAATGGCGATGAATCCGCCGCCCGTGAGCCAAAATGTGAGTAGGACCGTTCCGTCGATTCCGCCCCAATTCGAGGCGATCGGCGTCATCCACCAGGGGCTAAGTACATGAAAGAGCACGGAGCCCGCTACAATTAGGCTCAGTACGATTGCTAAGGCTAGTGCCATCCCTCAGATATCCTTGCCTCTATGCTATTGGCCACACTGCGGCTTTCCTCTTCGCGAGGGATTCTCTTCCGTGTGAGCCCGCGCGGAACCTGCCGCGCCCCCTCCGGGCTTGCGAAGAATTGGGCTGATGCCCTAATATTAGTGGAGATGGCCAACCGGCTCAATGCGTCAATCTGACCAGGGGCGGGAACCAATCCAAATGTCTTTGCTCCGTTCAGGCCTTGCCCCCGCAGGGGAAGGGGCGCCAATTCCAGATTTGGGCGTGCTGGCGCGCAGCTCCGGGCCTTGCTCTATTTAAAGCGCAAGCCGGCCGAGGTCACCAACGACGCATGTTCCAGGCAGCAAGCCGCGCGCCCGCGCGGTGATTTTGCAGTCCCAGCCGCTGCCGGTAAGCTCGAAAAGGTGGTAACCTGCGCGCTGGTGCGACATTCCCCGAAAGACCGAGGCGGATGGAACGCCGACAGCGGGTATCAATCCTCTTGGCGTTTCCATCCGGTTGAGGCAGAGCCGGTGATTGTGGCCGTGGATAATGAGTTCGGCTCCCACCCGGCGGATCATCCTCGCAAACGCGTGGGCATCTACGAGCCCGCGCCCCAATGCGGAGACCGATATTTGCGGCGGGTGATGCAGCAGCACGATCCGGTTAAGCCTTAGCCTGCTGGCCTCCTCAAGAAGCGCCTCCGCCGCTTGGAGCTGGCGATGGCCCAAATATCCGGACGCGATAAAGGGCGGCGTCGGAACCCCCGAGGATAAGCCGATGAGCGCAACCGCGCCGCGTATGCGCATATAGGGATAGCTGCCCCCTGAACTTCCCTCTCCCGTGGTCCAGGGTGCAAAGATGCGGGCAAGATCGGCAAGGGAGCCGCGCACATAAGCGTCGTGGTTGCCGGGCACGAAGCTCACATTTTCCGGAGCATCCAGACTTTCGAGCCATACCCTCGCAAGCTGGAACTCAGCGGGAAGCCCGATATTTGCGACATCGCCGGTAACCGCAATGTGGGAGGGACGGTGGAGCTGGAGGTCGGCGACGATAAGATCCAAGACAGCCATGTCGTGGATCTTCGAGCGCGCACGCGTCCAGTTCAGATATCCCGTGGCGCGTTTGCCGATGAGCTCCCGCCGGTAGGGATGAGGCAAGGGGCCAACGTGCGGATCGGAAAGGTGAGCAAGCAGGAACTTCACGCTGCGCATCCGGCTAATTTACCGTCGTATTGGGCGTTAGCGGCGGAAACGATACGCAGGCTGACCAAATCACAAGGCCCGGGGCCGCCTCTGCGGCTTTGCATGCAGGAAATAGGCCGGGGCCGGGTTGCCGCCTTCCTAACCCAAGCTCCGGGGAAAGTCTGCCTCAATTCCAAACGAAATCTACCAAGACTCCTGCGGCTGCGCGGCGCCGCCGCAACCCGGCGCTTTGAGCCTATGAACTGCGAGTTCTGTTCCAAATTCCATCGCGGCGGGATCTTACGCTTTCGCCGAACGCTTGTTGCGGTAAACACGAATTGATTGGCGCCGCAAGAGCATTCTTCTAAGTTTAGCCGTCACCCAGCCCTTCCTTATAAAGTGGTGCTCTATTGTATTTGGCGCGGCGGCCGCTCTTCCCAATCCTTGGACGCATCGCCGCGGCCATTGCCGTTTGCTGGGGCTTTGGAACGCGGCAATGCGTTGCCGCGGCGGACAGCTATGTGATCGAGCTTTTTACGAGCCAGGGCTGCCCCTATAGCCCGCGCGCCGATGAATGGCTCGCGGCCGTCGCGCACAATCCCGGTGTCGTCGCAGTTTCGTTCCCCGTGGACTACTGGGATTTCATCGGATGGAAGGACACTCTCGCATCGCCGGCCTTCACGGCCCGGCAAAAAGCTTATGCGGCGGCAAATAGAAGCTGGCGCGCCTACACGCCGCAGGTCATAGTCGACGGTATTGCCGCAGCAGCCGGAGGACATGAGGACGAGATCGAGCAAGCGATTAGTAAGGCCAAGGGCCGGAGCGGGGCAATGTCGGTGCCGATGCGGCTCGTCAAAAGCAGCGGCCATTACTCGATCGAGATTGGAGACGGCGACAATGGGCCTGCCTCGGTCATTTTGCTGACGGTGGCGCGCTCGGCGACGGTAAAAATCCGGCGCGGGGAAAATGCCGGGCGAAGCGTCACTTACACAAATGTGGCGCGAACTATGAACAAACTGGGCGAGTGGACGGGCAAGAGCGAGACCTTCAATCTGCCGGACGTGCCTCAAGATGGCCGGGGCTTCATCGTGCTGATGCAAGAAGGCACGCCCGAGCATCCGGGAGCCATACTCGCCGCCGCAAAATCGGACGGCCTCTAAAACAGCAGCCGCCCCTGCCTGCCTTCACTGCTGATCTTGCCGTCCCGGCGCAGCCCGAGCGCGGTGAATGCGGCCCCCGGAAGCTTCTTGGCCTTTTCAACATCCCCGCTCCCCCGATATAGAATGGAACCGGCGAGGCAGCATTTCTGCTCAAGATTCAAGGAGTACGATGGGACGATGTCGCAGCTGGCTTTTCGCGGCTTCTTCGCTCTTTTTTTGCTCATGTTCGCGGCCGCCCTTTTTGGCCCAAATTCCGCCCTCGCGCGTTCGAGACACAGGGCGGCCAAGGCTGCGCCAAAGCCCGCCCAGTCCCAAAATGCGGAACAGAGCTCCGATGCCGAAGGTAAGCCCGCGCAAATTGGACTATACGGCGATTGGGGCGTCTATTCGGCCGAGGGAAAGAAATCCAAGATCTGTTATGCGCTGGCGACGCCCAAGGACCGGGTGCCCCCTGGCCTCAACCGCGACCCGGCTTACATTTTCATCGCCAGCCGGCCCGGGGAGAATGTGCGGGAGGAGATTTCCATCATTATGGGCTTTCCATTGAAAGAGGACGGAGCGCGGGCCGAGGTTTCGGGTTCGAGCTTCCCTCTCATCGCCAAAGGACCAAATGCCTGGATGAAAAATGTGGCCGACGAGCCGCACTTCGTCGAGGCCTTGAAAAAAGGCTCGAAGCTCCTCGTCAAGGCGGCTTCGGTGAAAGGCAAAGTGACGACGGACAGCTACCCGCTCGCTGGCATCTCGCAGGCGCTCGAAAGGCTTGAAAAGGAGTGCCCATGAAGGTGCAGCCGTAAGGCGGAAATTGGCAGACGATGGGTTAATTTCAGTGGCTCAGCAGTAGAACGCAACGAGCCCTCCGGACGAGGCCGCCCCGGAACTCAGCCCATCGAACCAGTGATA
>JAFMSB010000222.1 GCA_017353815.1 Methylocapsa sp.
CCCCGCGCGGCGCCGCCTTCGACGGATTCGAGCAGGAATGTGCCGCCGGCGCGGCCAGCCGACAATTTGAGATAGGCCGAGACCGGAGTCTCAAGATCGCCCGCGAGCCGGGCGAACGCGAGGATGGCCTTTCCCCCCTTGTAGTTTTGCTCGCATGCCGGCACAGATGGCTCAAACATCGGCTCGCTGCTCAGGGACTGTCGGGAGAGACGCCGGTGGCGGCTGCGAAGGCCTTGGCGTTGAGTTTCATGCCCACATTGCTTTCGAGCTTCGCAAGATACTGAGCATCCAGATCTTGGGCATAACCGCTCTTCGCATCGGCCGTGATGTTGGCAAGCTCGGGCGAATGCGGATCGAATGGCGGCACCGAGGATCCTGTTACAACGAACAAATAGGCTCCGCCTTCCTCATTCGCAGCCGTGCCGGCGCGGTGAACGTTGACCTTGAAAATCTCATTCACGAAATTCACCGCAAGGCCGCTCGCCAGCCCGCGCCGGACATCGCTTGCATGTTTGACCGGAAGATTGCCCTCCGCGGATGCGATCGCCGCGATGGTTTCGCCGCTATCCAATTTCTTGACAAGCTCCGCCGTCTTTGCCGCCAGGCGTTTGCCTGCCTCTTCCTCGCGCCACGCCTTTTCGACGTCCGCTCTCGCTTCGTTCAACGTCTTATCACGCGCCTTGTTGACCCGGGCAACTTCGAACCATTGATAACCCCCGCCCGGAAGCCGCAAGGTATCGTTATCGACGCCGACATCGGAGGCAAACGCCGCCTTCAATAGCGCAGTGCCATCTTCCAAATCCTTGACGGGCGCGCCCTGCAGATCGTTGCCGGCGGAATCGATTGCCGGAATCGCGCGGGGCTCGAGGCCAACGCTTTGCGCCGCCTCGGTGAGGGATTTGCCCGATGTGCGCTGGTCCTCGATGGCATCATGCAGCTTGCCAATCTCGCTCTCGGCGCGCTTTTGCGCAATCTCCTCCTTGATTTGCGCGGCAACTTCCTCGAAAGGCTTGACGGTCGATGGAACGATCTTGCGGACACGCAAGAGGACAGTGCCGAATTGCGCCTGAACAGGCGGGCTCACTTCGTCTTTCTTGAGAGAAAACGCCGCCTCTGCAACGGCTTTATCCACGAGCCCGCTTTGCGCGACGAGGCCAAGGCTCGCATCCTTGGGTGTGAGATTTTTCTCTTTTAAGAGATCATCGAATGTCTTGCCTGAGCTGAGGTCGCGATAAGCCTCATTGGCTTGCGCTTCGCTGCCAAAAAGAATCTGCTCGACCTCGCGCTTCTCGGGTGTCCCGAATCGCTCGTAGCGGATTTCGTCATAGCGCGCGCGTGCATCATCATCGGAGACAGCCTCGGGTTTGGCGATGGATTTGGGCGTTAAGGCCAGCACAACGAGGCTGCGATACTCGGGGACGGCATAAAACGCCCGGTTGTTGTCGAAGAACAGCTCGAGTTCCTTGGCCGCGGGATTTGGTATCTGGCCCACGCTCGAAAATGGAAGCACGATATAATCGACGCCACGCCCCTCCATCTGAAACCGGAATATCGCTTCCTGCAATGCCTTTGGCAGCTCAAGGCCGGCGGTCAGAGACTCGATAATCTGGCGGCGCAAATAGACGGCGCGCTGGTTCTGCACATAGCTTTTCTCGGTGAAACCCTCCTCGCGCAAAAAGGCGGCAAGCAACCTCGGGTCGAAGCTGCCGTTCATGCCCTTAAACGCGTCATCGCCCATGATGGCTTGTTTGATGGCCACATCGCTCATCGCTAGGCCGAGCGTGCGCGCCTGATCATCGAGCGCTGCCTCGGCGACGAGCCGGGAGAGAACTTGACGGTCAAGGCCGGATTGATGCGCCTCTTCACTGGTTATGTTGCGGCGCTCCAAGCGCTGCTGGCGTTGAAGCTCCGTCTGAAATGTGTTGCGGAAGGTGTCCGCCCCGATTTCGATCCTGCCGACTCGCGCAAGGTCATTGGCGCCAAAACCCTGGAAAATATTGCCGATGCCCCAGATTGCGAAACTCGGGATGATCAGCACCAAGATGAGAGCCATGGCAGCGCGGCCGAGCCAGCCCTGCGCCGAGGCACGCATAGATCGAAGCATGAGCAGAATCTCTTTGAGCGGCGGTGGAATTTGGCAGCTGCCGAGCGGTTTCCCAGCCGCTGGGGTTTTTTATTGGCGGCCGGGACTATAAAAAGATGCGCCATCACATGCAACGCGGCCATGCCGCGAAGCTTTGGGACGTTCGGGCATGACCAAGGCACCTCCCCTCGTTGCCGGCAACTGGAAAATGAACGGCACGCGCGACAGCCTCTGGGAAGTGGCCCGGGTGCGCGATGCGGTTGCTTCCGGAGGCGCGGGCAGGGCGGAGGTGCTGATCTGCCCCCCGGCAACGCTCCTCATGGCCGCGGCGGCGCTCTGCGAAGGCTCGCCCCTCAAGCTTGGCGGCCAGGATTGCCACGCCGAGCCAAGCGGGGCATTTACCGGCGATATATCTGCCCCAATGCTGAAAGATGCCGGCGCAAGCTATGTTATTGTCGGCCATTCGGAGCGCCGGGCCGGACATCAGGAAAGCGATGAGACTGTCCGCAGGAAAACGATGGCTGCGCTCGATGCCGGGCTTTGCGCGATCGTCTGCGTCGGCGAAACGGCCCCCGAGCGGAAGGCGGGGGAAGCCCTGGCGGTTGCCGGCAGGCAGATCGCCGGATCCATTCCCAAAAGCGCACCGCCGCAGCGCATCGCTATTGCCTATGAGCCTGTATGGGCAATCGGCTCTGGGCTAACTCCTGGTCTTAAAGAAATTGCCGAAATGCATGGTTTCATTCGTGAAAAACTCTTCGCCGTATGGCCAGGGCAGGGCGGCGTGACGCGCATTCTATACGGCGGCTCGGTCAAGCCCGAAAATGCCGCGGAATTGCTCTCGGCCAAAAATGTCGATGGCGCGCTTGTCGGCGGCGCGAGCCTAAGCGCAGAGGCATTTATGAAGATCGCCGGATTCTACCGGTAGGCGGCCAAAGGAAAAAGCGAGATTCTCCGGTTGCCCGGATGAGAGCAGCCCGGGCGAAGGGCTCACTTTATGCTGCCCACGGCCTCCTTCCATTCGGCCTCCGAAAGGGCAGCCCGCAGGCAGCGGGAAAGCACTTGATATTTGCCGCGCTCGGACTGTGCGGCGAGATCGGCGCATTTCCCCCGGCCGGGGTCAGGGGCCCGGCCCCATAGCGCCGTGACTTCGCCGCGGAAACGCGCCTCCTGCGCAAGGCAGAGAGCAAGAGGCCGCGGATGCCCCGTGAAGAGCCCGCAGGTGGCCTCAAGCGAGAAATCCGGCATGATCGCTGCCTGGCGTTCGGCGCCGCGAGCGGGGGAAAGGCACAACAGGACAAGGGCAGCTGCCGCAAACACCGTCTTGGGCATCGTATGATATCTTTAATAATACGTCACTCAACACATATAATGCAAATGAGAAGGGCGGGCAAGTGAGCCCAGCCGCCTCAGGCCCAAACGAATTGCGGCATTTGGTCCGTCGAACCGGCCAGCTTCCCGCCAAAGCGCCAAGCCATCGGCCTGCCCGGCCCTAACTCTTCTTGTAATCGATATAGGCAAAACGCTGGTCGCCGGATGGCGTGCCTTCCAAAGCGCCGCCCTCCTTGCCCGGCTGCCACATAACGACCTCCTCGATCTTTTTGGCGAGCTCGAAATCCTTGTCGGTGATGCCTTTTGCCGCATGGTTCTGCAGCTTGACTTCGACCCAGGCATAGGAGGCCGCGATATCGGGATGATGCCAGGCCGCCTCGGCAAGATGCCCGACCGTATTGATCAGCATCAGCGTGCCTTTCCAGCTCGCGGTGCGGTATTTGCGCCGGATCCAGCCGTTCTCGTAGTGCCAGTGCGGCAGCTCCTTTTCGAGACGAGCCGTGATCTCGGCCTCGTCATAAGTTTTTTCCTTGACGGTTTCGCTCATTGCCCTCGTCCAATTTTGCCCGGCGCTTTTGCAATGACCGGACTTCGCGGACGGCACAAATAGCAGTTTTGCCGCGGAAGGTGGAGCGGGCGGATTTTGCTGCTAGTGCGCTTTCCGCTCGGCAGGAATCGGCAGGGCGATAAGAAATCGCGCCAAATCAGTAAGTTGGAGCGAATTCCGCGAAAGTCTGTCAACTCTTGCGGAATTCGCTCTCGTGCGACCGGCGGCCTTTCCGCTGCGCGCCACCCTTAGGAAGGGCATCCGGGCCAAAGCGAT
>JAFMSB010000223.1 GCA_017353815.1 Methylocapsa sp.
AGCCGTGTCGAGAATTCCGACTCTGCGGCCCTCGAGCTCTTCGATCCCATGTATTCCGCTTTCCTGCGGAGCGACAAGAAGCGCGGCCTCGCGGCGCATGACCAAAATGGTTTGGCTGCTCGGCGGCATTGCCACATCAGTGCGAACGACTGCAAGATCGGCATGGCCTTCTTCCAAAGCACGTGCCGATTGCGCCAGATTATCGACGGGAACCAATTTGAGGCGGATGGACTCCCGGCCCTCCGAGAATGCCTGCGCGGCTGCAGCCAAGATTGCCTGGTCGCCGCTACTGGCGCGCGGAACTGCGACCCGGAGCACGGTTGGGCGCTCGACATAGAAGAAGGCGCCAAAGGCGCAGGCAATGATTGTGGCCGCAACGGCGACGACTTCCAACTCGAAACGGCGCATCCTATTCCTCCGCCCGTCTGCAAGGCATGGAGATGCAAAACTGGGGCCGCCTGCCAAAGTTCCGGTCTAATGAGCCGGCGCCCGCAGTCTCGTTTCAAGCTTGGCTCGCATTCGCGGCAAAGACAAGGCGTCGGCAAAAGCCTCGCCGATCAATATGACACATGGGCCGTTCGGAGCAGCTGTCGTCATTTTTGCGGCAATGGTCCCAATTGTGCCAAAAATCTGGCGCTCGTCTGGGCAAGTTGCCCGCTCGATGACGACGGCCGGGGTAGCCGAATCCATTCCGTTTGCAAGCAGACGTTTCGTCAGGGGCTCGAGAGTTTTGATACCCATGTAGACAACGGTGGATGCCCGGGGGTCACAGAGCGCCCGCCAGTCGACGTCCTCGGGAAGCTCGCCGTCATGAGCATGGGCGGTCACGAACTGCACTCGTCTTGCCTTCTTGCGTTCGGTCAAAGAGAGCTGCAGCCGGGCGGCGGCGCCAAGCGCTGCCGTCACTCCGGGGATGATTTCAATCGGAATCCCTTCTGCCCGCAAAGCCGAAATCTCTTCGGCGGCGCGGCCAAAGATCATCGGGTCTCCGCCTTTAAGGCGCACAACGCGTTTTCCCTCCAAAGCGAGAGAGATCATGAGTGAGATGATGTGATCCTCCCGGCAGGACGGCTTGTGGCCTCGCTTGCCAACATATATTTTCTCGGCTTCGCGGCGGCTCATTTCGACGGTTGCCGGAGCAACGAGATCGTCGAACAGGACCACGTCGGCCGATTGCAACGCGCGCAGGGCCTTGAGCGTCAGGAGTTCCGGGTCGCCGGGGCCGGCTCCAACTAACACCGCCGATCCCGCGGGCGAGGTGCTTTTCTCGGCTTCATCAATCAGCGCGGCAAAATCAAGTTCCTGAGGCGGGCGCCTCCCGGTCAGCGCCTCCCGCCCAAACAATTCCCAAAACCTGCGGCGCATTTTTAGCGGCGTTTCGAACCGCAATAGAGTCGCCCGCCACGTTTTTGCCTGTTGGGCCCAGAGCCTGATTTCGCGCGGCAGAAGCGATTCGAGCCGGCCGCGCAAAGCCTGGGCGAGAACCGGCGCGCCGCCGTTCGTCGAAATCCCCACGACGAGAGGCGAACGGTCAACAATCGCGCCAAACTGAAAGTCTGAGTTGCCAGGAGTGTCAATGATATTGAGCGGAACCCCCGCAGCACGCGCGGCGTGCTGAAGTTCCTCCGCCTCGACGGAGCTTTTCGTTTCGGCAATGGCCAGCGCGGCGCCATGAAAATCCTTCGGCGCGATTTTCCGCGTGACAAGGGCAACCTGGGGGTAGCGCCGCGCCAGCGAAAAAAGCCCCGGGCATGGCGCCGTGCCAAAGACTTCGAGCTCGGCTCCCGCCGCCTGGCACAGCTCCGCTTTCCATCGCAGCGCGTTTGATCCGCCCGACAGCACCACCCGTTTGCCTGCAAGATTGAAGAAGACCGGCACGCAGTCGAGCCCCTGCGTCACCCAGTCGTGGCTATCATCGTTATCGCCTGATTGAGTGCCAAAATCTTCGGTCGGCAAGCCCTAACCCTATCTTTTGTCGCTTCGTAACTGTACCAGCAGGCCCATCCCAGCCAATCCCGCCCGTTTGCGGGGGCGCTCAAGCACCCCTTGGCTTCGACTAGCCAGGACCCTTGCCTGCAGCCTGCCGATGAAACAACCGGAAACTCGAAACCCTAACACAGTCCGCAAATTCGGCCCAAAAAAATCATTTTACAATGTAAAAAGACCAATTGGCCATCTTACTGGCTGCCACGGCCTGGCCACGTTAAGCAAATGGGCCTAAAATGAAGCAAATGGACCTAGAATGGCTTAAGGAACCCTCCCCAGCTCTCTTCCCGGGACAGGCTGCCGAGTGAACGCCGATGAGACGGATAAGCATTGACCCGGTCACCAAACACAAAATCTGCTCGGCTGGGCTTTTCACCCTTCTCGCGGTAATTGGGCAGCCCGCGCACCCCGCCTCTGCCGGTTTTGTTCCCAGCTTCTGGGAGCCACAGTCACATCTTGTAAAACCGAGCCTGGAGGGACTACGAAGCATTCGATTCCTGACCGAAGATGATTATCCGCCGTTCCATTTTGCCTTGCCGGATGGGCGACTCTCCGGCTTTGACGTCGATCTCGCGCGGGCGATATGCGACGAGCTTGGCATAAGCTGCACGATCCAGGCGCGGCGCTTCGATACCTTGATCGATGCGCTGAACGGGGATCAGGGGGATGCGATCATGGCGGCAATCCGCATCGACCCGCAATCGCGCGCCAAGCTCGATTTTACCGGACCTTATTACTCGACGCCGGCGCGTTTCGTGTCAGCGGCCGCGCTTGAAACTGCGCCGGCAACGCCCGAACGTCTGCGCGGGAAAACGGTTGGCGTTCAGGCGCAAAGCGCGCACGAAGCCTATCTTTCGGCTTATTTTCCGGAAACCATGCGCAAGGCGTATCAATCCCAGGAACAGCTGCGCGAAGCGCTGGCCAGCGGCGCTATCGATACGATTTTCGGCGATGGAATCTCATTGAGCCTTTGGCTCGAAAGCCCGGCCGGCCAGCAATGCTGCCGCTTTCGCGGCGGCCCCTACCTCGGTTCCGGTTTTTTTGGCGAAGGCGTCGGAATTGCAGTCAAGAAGGGAAACTGGCAGCTTAGGCAGACCCTCGATTACGCCCTAACTTCGCTCGCAAAGAAAGGCACATATGCCAATCTTTACCTCAAGTACTTTCCGATTGGATTTTATTGAAACGGGCGTTGGCGCGCGGCAAGCTGGGCAAGCGGCTAAAAGTAGGCTTCGAGCTCGCGCGCGGCTTGGTCCGCGGGCCTTTGCAGGTCAAAAACGCTCACGAATTTGCCGCGCTTATCCATGAGATACACAGCCCCGCTGTGGTCGACCGAATATTCGCCTGGAGTTTCGCCCGGCACCTTGCGGGCATAAACGCGAAACGCCTTGCTGATGGCCTCAATCTTCAGGGGATCGCCGGTCAGCCCAACGATGCGGGAATCGAAATTTAGCAGATAGGCCCGCAAGACTTCCGGCGTGTCGCGCTCGGGATCCGTTGTGACAAATACGGCGGCCATTTTTCTCTCTGGTCCGAGCTTTTTGAAAACCGCCGAAATATCGAGGAGCGTGGCCGGGCAAAAATCGGGGCAGTGCGTATAACCGAAGAAAACGAGATAGGGCCGTCCGGAAAGATCCGCGCTTGTCAAGGTGCGGCCATCGCTCGCGACCATCGTGTAAGAAGTGCCAAGCGGCTGCAGGCTGATGGTGCTGCGTGCGGGCATGAAAGCATAGAGCAGGCCGGTGATGCCCGCTAGGCCGGCAAAAAAGACGGCTACGGCATAAAAGAGTTGCCGGGCTGCTCTGGTCTGGGAAGCATTTTGTTGCCTCTCTTTCATGCGCTTAAACCTAAACAAAAGCCGCCGCCAATTCCAGGGTTTGAGCCCAAATTCGAATGCAGTCCCAGCTGTGCCAGCATCAGCGGCCTGCCCCAAGCTTGTCAGCCGTCTTTGCTAACGTTATAACCTACCAGAATCGGCGTTAGGAAAATGCGAACTCAGCGAGCTGGAGCGCAAGCGGAGCCAGGCGGGAGAAGGCATTCGCTGTTCAGGCTTTCCGCTCTCGTACGGCTCGGCTTGGCGCTCGCAGTCATAGCGTGCCTTTGGGCCGCCGTATTTTGGGCTCTCGAATGAGACGCCTGGCTATCCTTGGACCTTGCCTTGATGGACATTGCCATCCGCTTCAATAACGTCACGTTCGGCTATGACCGCCATCCCGCCGTGCATCATCTCAATGGCGAGGTCG
>JAFMSB010000224.1:0-422 GCA_017353815.1 Methylocapsa sp.
CGGCCGTTCACGGCGTCGGCTTCTAACTTCAGCCGTCCTGTCCACGCAAGCTTCTGAGCGGCAGGGAGCGGCCGCCACCATCCTTCGCGGGCGGGCGCGAACTTCGCGACACAACTTTGCTCTCGTGATGGTATAGTCTTCCGCCTTCGCTCTCGAAGGGAGATCAGCCATGCGGCGGCGCTTCAGGCATGTCTTAGCGGGGATTTTGGCGCTCCTCGCCGCGGGGGTGGCCGGAGATGCGGGCGCGGCGCGCCGCCACGAGACAAACCGCATCGAGATGGTTGAGGATCGCCCCGCGGGCACGCCTCTCATGGCGATCATATCGCTCACTAACCAAAGGATTACGGTCTATGATGCCGAGGGCTGGATATTGCGGGCCCCAGTCTCGAGCGGCCAAAGGGGATATGAGACCCCCGCCGGCA
>JAFMSB010000224.1:432-4205 GCA_017353815.1 Methylocapsa sp.
GCATCTACAGCGTCCTCCAAAAGGAAGAAGAACACTATTCCAACCGTTACGATGACGCCGAGATGCCCTTTATGCAGCGCATCACCTGGTCGGGCATTGCGCTTCATGCCGGGCTGTTGCCAGGCTACCCCGCCTCGCATGGCTGCATCCGCATGCCCCATCAATTTGCGGAGCAGCTTTATGAGATGACGAAAATAGGCATGCGGGTCATTGTCGCGCGAAACGACGTTCGCCCGGCCGAAATCACCCACCCCGCGCTTTTCAAGCCCAAACCGGTTCCCGCCGGTATTTTGCCAAGCGCGCTGGCGGCGCACTGGGAGAATATTGCCGCGGATGGCGAGACGGCGGCACAAAAGGATCCGCCGCCGCAAGGCGCGGCCGAGTCCCAGGAAACTTTGAGATCGATCGCCGCCGCCAGATTGACGCAGGCGAATGCCGCGGCGAGAACGGCGGACGCTGCCCGGATGAGGGCGGCGCAAATAAACATGGACGCCTTGCGGGCGCTTCATGCCGCGCAGGCGGCGAAAAGCCGGGCGGAAGCCCGACTCAATCAGGCCGAGAGCGCGCTCGCGGCCGCGGCCTCGCCTACCGCAACCGAGCAGGCCGCGGCGGCGAAATCCGAAGCGCTTGAAAGGCTCGCTGCCGCGGACGCGCAGTTAGCCGAGGCCAATACGGAGGCGCCTTTGAAGGAGGACGCGGCGGCGAAAGCTCGCGCGGAGGCGGAGGCGGCCGAGGCCGAAAAAATATCCGCCCGCAAGGAGGCTCAGGCGATCGACCACATGCTGGCGCCGGTGTCCGTTTTCATTAGCCGCAAGACGCAGCGCCTTTATATCCGGCAGGCATTTGAACCCGTGCTGGAAGTGCCGGTCACAATCCGCGATGCCGGCGAGCCGATTGGCACCCATGTCTACATGGCTCTCGACTACAAGGACGGCGGCAGCGATCTTCGCTGGGGTGCCGTCACTTTGGAATCGCCTCAAACTAGCCCAGGGGACGGGCCGGCCAAAGCGGCGCTCGACCGCATCGAGATTCCCAAGGGCGTCGCGGACCGGATCTCGGAAGTTGTTTCGCCGGGATCGTCCCTTATCATCTCGGACGAGGCGATGAGCTCCGAGACCGGCAAAGAGACGGATTTCGTGGTCCTATTGAGCAGCGAGCCGCAAGGCGGGATCAAAATGCGCCACCGGAACCCGGAGGCGGCTTACGCGCGCTCCTACGAGCGGACTTATCCGCGGTACTATGAGCGGTATTACGAGCGGCCCTACCGGCCCGCGCCGGGAAGCCGCTTTTTTGGCTTCCCGTTTTCCCCATGGTAGCCGCAAAATGGCACAAAGCCCCATGACCGGTGCAGCCGCAGCAAAAAAATCGGGGAAAAAGAGCCCCAGCAATGTGATCGACGATCCGGCGCAAAGCCTGCAAACCTTCGATCTCTCCGACTTGCAGCAATATACCCAGGAAAAGGTCTACGCGACCACGGCGAGCAAGGATTTCCATCTCTTCTACGTTGGCCGCGACGATGTCCACAACATCCTCAAGCACATTCTATCGCGCGTGAGCGTCTCGCTTTATCTGAACATGTTCGGCTATGACGACGACGAGCTCAACGATATTTTGATGGCGCTGGTGCGCGACCCGACGGTCACGATTCTCGTCACGCTCGACAAGAGCCAAGCAAGCGGAAAACATGAGAAGGCGCTGCTGGATGCTGACCGGAAAGAGAATCTGAGCGCGTTCAACACTCACATCGCAGTAGGCCAGTCCGCAACTCATCAAATCAGCCACACCAAAGGCTTCGTGGCGGATGGCAAGGTCGCGGGCGAAGGCTCGACAAACTGGTCTGCGGCAGGCGAGGGCCAGTTCGTCACTCCCGGAAAAGCAGGAGGCGCAAACTATAAGGCGCAGAACAACACCCAGGCAATTATCACCGATCCAGATACAGTCAGTCGTTTCACGGCCGAGTTGATTGCCGAGCATATGATTGCCCAAAAGCAAGCACGGCAGTAAAGAAAGAACATCCGTCCCGGTATTGACCGGTTGTGGCCCGCTCTTCCTGGCTTGCCCGGCTTGGCGTCCTGATGTATCCCGGCGAAAACCCGCTCGATTGGAGCGCAAAGCAGACAAAAACTTAAGGATTTGCGGCCATGAAGCCCGATATTCACCCGAACTACCATTACATCAAGGTGGTCCTAACAGATGGAAGCGAATTCGTGACTCGGTCGACTTATGGGTCCGAAGGCGCGACTCTGCATCTTGATATCGACCCCAAAACCCATCCAGCCTGGACCGGAGGCTCGCAGCATTTGGTCGACCGCGGCGGGCGTCTTTCGCGCTTCAATTCCCGCTTTGGCAATATGAGCTTCGCCAAAGGCAAGAAGTAGCTTGTTGGCTTGACGCGCGCGGCAAAAGAGCCTAGCCAGGCCGCGCCTTGCCGCCTCGCGGCGAGAAAACCTCGGCGGCCTCGCCGCCACTGACGCACCCGCGGCGCGGCCTTCATTACCTTATGACGAGCTTCGCCTGCCGGCCGGCCTCTTTATTGGGCAGGCAAAGGAGGGCGCGTTCCTCCACTTTGTTGCTTTAAGAGGACACGCGATGACGAAACGCACCGAAGCAAAATATAAAATCGACCGCCGGATGGGCCAGAATATCTGGGGCCGGCCAAAAAGCCCCGTCAACCGGCGCGACTACGGCCCGGGCCAGCACGGACAGCGCCGCAAAGGCAAGCTTTCCGATTTTGGCACCCAGCTTAAGGCGAAGCAAAAGCTCAAGGGTTATTACGGCAATATTTCGGAAAGGCAGTTTCGAAAATATTACACCGAAGCGATCCGGATGAAGGGCGACAGCGGCGATCATCTCATTGGCCTTTTGGAGCGGCGGCTCGATGTTGTGGTCTACCGCGCCAAATTCGTCCCAACCGTCTTCGCCGCGCGGCAATTCGTCAACCATGGCCATGTGAAGATCAATGGAAGGCGAATCAATATCCCGTCGTATCAGGTGAAGGCCGACGATAGGATCGAGGTCAAAGAAAGCTCGCGCCAGCTTACCCTTGTTCTTGAGGCAAAGCACCTCGGCGAGCGCGATGTCCCCGAATATTACGATGTCGATCACAATAAGATGACGGCGCGCTTGACAAGGATTCCTCTTCCTTCCGAGGTGCCCTATCCGGTGATGATGGAGCCCAATCTCGTCATCGAATATTATTCGCGCTGATAATCGCCCGGACCCGGGATACGGCTGCCAAAATTGTCGCAAAAATTGTCGCACAAGGGCCACGCCGGCCGGTGCCCGCGCGTACCGTATGAAACGCTGGACTGCAGCTCGCTTATTTTCGGCGGCCCTGACGATGCTAATAAGCGCAAAGGCAGGAGCGGCCGTAACATACTACGAAAAGCTGGCAGGATCTTTTGGCGCCACAGGCGAAGCGATGCGCGCTCGCGTTGTACGCAGCGGGCGGACGGGATGTGAACCGGGATGCGCCGAATGGATTTCTGCCGAAGGCATGATAGCTGAAGGTTCAGCCCAGCAGTTTGGAAAGGTAGTAAGTTCTCTTCGCGGCCGGAAGATTCCCGTTCTTCTTCACTCGCATGGCGGAAGTGTGCTTGAAGCTATGCTTATTGGCACGCTCATCCGCGCCCGCGGCCTCGATGTCGCTGTCGCGCGAACTGATCTTCAGCCTTATTCGACTCGCGGCTGCGAGAGGGGATTGGCTGACGCGATTGGCCGGCCAAGTCCCGAACCCGCCGACTGTTTTTCGGCTTGTACATTTGTGTTGGCCG
>JAFMSB010000225.1 GCA_017353815.1 Methylocapsa sp.
CAGGGTATCCTCGGCGAAAGACGTGGCATTGCGCAAGCGGATAAAAACACGGTCTCCCGATTTGAGCCCGAGATCCTTATAATCATGCGCGGGGAGCGCGGCGTCGATCGGCTCTTCGTTATCGGCGCGCGCGAGCTCGACATTGACGGCCGAACCCGTGAAGGTGATGTGTTTGATGGTTGCGGCAATGCCGGCGCCATCGCAATTGTCGCGGCTGATGGCAACGTCATGCGGCCGCACGAGCGTAACCTCGCTCGTGTCGACCGGAACGGCGGCGGTATCGCCCGCAAAAGCCTTCCGGGCACGGAACAAGTTGTAGCTCCCCAAGAATTTGAAGACGAAGGGATTTGCGGGATTTTCGTAGATCTCGCCAGGCGAAGCGAATTGCTCGATCCGCCCCTTGTTCATGACCGCGACACGGTCCGACACTTCGAGCGCCTCTTCCTGATCGTGAGTAACCAATATTGTCGTGACGCGGATTCTCTCGTGCAGTTTGCGCAGCCAGCGCCTTAGCTCGCGGCGCACCGTCGCATCGAGCGCGCCAAAAGGCTCGTCGAGCAAAAGCACGGAGGGCTCGACCGCCAGCGCCCGGGCGAGCGCCACGCGCTGCCGCTGGCCGCCCGAGAGCTGGGACGGGTAACGCGCCGCGAAATTCTGCAGCTGGACGAGCTGCAGCAATTCGCCGACCTTGGCGCGAATGTCAGTCTCCCTTGGCCTCAGCCTGCGTGGCTTCGCGCGCAGCCCAAACGCGATATTTTCGAACACGCTCATGTGTTTGAAAAGCGCATAATGCTGGAACACGAATCCGATGCGCCTCTTGCCGATCTCGCGGCCGGAAACATCGCGGCCATCGAAATAGATCGCGCCGCTGCCCGGGTCGGCTGTATCCATGCCTGCGATCATGCGCAGCAAAGTCGTTTTGCCGCAGCCGCTCGGGCCCAAAAGCGAGACCAGTTCACCGCTCTCGATCTTCAGACTGACGTTATCGAGCGCCTTGAACTCATTGAAAGTCTTGCTGACCGAGCAAAACTCGATGCTCATCGCAACGCTCCTTCTCCTTCGACCGGAGCAATCGCTTCCTCGCCGGTTTTGCGCTCGACAATGAGCTGGATGACGAGGGTGACGGCGGCGAGCAGGGTGAGCAGAGAGGCCATGGCAAATGCAGCTTGATTGTCGTAGTCGTTCCAGAGCTTTTCGATGCGCAGCGGCATTGTGTCATTCGAGTCGATATGCCCCGAGACCACCGATACGGCGCCAAACTCGCCAAAGGCGCGGGCGGTGCAGAGAATGACGCCATAGAGTAGCGCCCATTTTACATTGGGCAAGGTCACAGTGAAAAAAGTGCGCCAGCCGGAAGCGCCGAGCGATAGCGCCGCTACTTCTTGCGCCGACCCTTGCGTCTCCATGAGCGAGATCAGGGAGCGCGCCACGAAAGGAAATGTCACGAAGATCGAAGCCAATGCGATTGCCAGCGGCGTGAAAATGATGCCGCTTTGGCTGCGGGCAAACCCAAACGGCCACCAGCCCTGCGCAAAGCCGCGCCAAGAGAGCGAGAACGGATCGGGCCACGTGAGGTTAGCGGCCCATGCCCCAAAGATTCCATGGCGGCCAAACAAGAGGACGAAAATCAGCCCCGCGATCACTGGGGAGACGGAGAATGGCAGATCGATCAGCGCAAGCAGCAGGGTGCGGCCTTTGAAGCGGAATTTGGCGAGCGACCAGGAAGCGGCGAGCCCAAAGATGACATTGAGAGGAACAACAATGGCCGCGATCGCAAAGGAAAGCCGGATCGAACTCCAATTCCTCTCGGCCTGGCTGCGCGCGGCGGCGAGCTTGCGCCGCTCCTTCGGTGCGAGCTCCTTGCCTTCGGGCGGACCGGGCGCGTGAAAAACGGCGGCATAGGAGCCCACGCCTTTGGAAAAAGCCTGTGCGAATATGTTTGCGACGGGAATCACAACAAAAAGGACCAAAAATCCCGCCGCCACCGCGACCAGAAGTTTGTGGATGAGAGGATGCGATCTCGGAGCCTCGGAAGAGGCGGCCGCAATGCGAGGAGCTTTCGTGACCGTTTCTGCCATCCGCACACCTTCACCGGCTCATCGCCTACCGCCACCCGGGCTCGTGGTGGCGTGCCCACCACTCGACGCCATTGATCGCGAGGAGAATCAGGAATGAAAAAAGAAGCAGCACGGCGCCGATCGCTGTTGCCTGGCTGTAGCGGAAATCGTCGAGCTTGACGACGATTTGGAGGGGCGCGATCTGCGACTTGCCGGGGATATTGGCGGCGATGAAAATGACCGAGCCATATTCGCCGATTGCGCGGGCGAAGGCCAGTGCCGATCCGGTAAGCCAGGCAGGCAAGATTTCCGGCAGAATGATGCGGCGGAAAATTGTCCAGCCGCCGGCCCCAAGGTTCATGGCCGCATATTCGTACTCGGTATCCCAGTCGCGCAGCACCGGCTGCACGGTCCGCACGACAAAGGGAAGGCCAACGAAGACCAATACGATCACAATGCCCGCATTGGTATTGGTAAAAGGAAAATCGAGCCAGGCCAAAGCGTTCTCCGCCAGCAGGGGGCCATGTCCGGCAAGCCCGGCGAGCAAATTTATCAAGCTCGCGAGATGATGCCCCAAACCGCCGATCCACCCATCGGTCAAGTAAAGCTGGCTAAAGGTGAGGCCCGCGACCGCCGTCGGCAAAGCGAAGGGAAAATCAATCAGCGCATCGAACAGACGCCTTCCGGGAAAAGGCTCGCGCACAAGCACCCAGGCGATGATCAGTCCGAAGACCGCGTTTATGACGGCGGCGGCAGCCGATGCGCCAAAAGTGAGTTTCAAAGAGGCGAGGACAACCGGATCGGAAATGGTGTGCCAAAACTCGGCCGCGCTCAGTTGCGCGGATTGTACGACCATTGCGCCCAAAGGGACGAGAACAAAGGCCGACAAATAGAGTAGCGTATAGCCGAGAGTGAGCGGCAGTCCCGGCATGAGCCGCGAACGGGGATGCCGCGTGCGGGCGGCTTTTCCCGGAGAGGGCGGCACGGCCCGCGCGGTCGCGTTTTCATTCATTTGCCGGAAGGCCTGTAAATCTGATCGAAGAGCGCGCCCTCGGCGAAAAACGCCGTCTGCGCTTTCTCCCAGCCGCCAAAAATGTCATCCACCGTAAAAAGCGGGAGCGGCGGCAGCTCGGCGCTATGTTTGCGCAACACCTCAGGATCGCTGGGCCGGTAATGAAGTTCGGCCGCCAACTCCTGAGCCTCGGGAGAATAGAGGAATTTCAAATAGGCCTCCGCGGCTTGGCGAGTCCCCTTTTTATCCACGACGGCATCGACGACGGCAACCGGCGGCTCACCCAAAATGCTGCGGGACGGATAAACGATGTCGAACTTATCTGCGCCGTACTCTTCCATGGCGAGCCAAAGCTCGTTTTCCCAGTTCAACAGCACATCGCCAAGCTGCTTTTGGACAAATGTGACGGCCGCGCCGCGCGCCCCGGCATCGAGCACGGGCACATGAGCGTTGTAGAATTTCTCAATCACCGCACGGGCCTCGGCGCTTTCGTAGGCGGGGAATTTTTCCGCCGCTTGCGCGCGCCCCTGCGCCTGCTCTTCACCCGCCGGGAGAGAAGAGCGGTCATTGGCGGCGGCCTTGGCGGTTGCGCCCCAGAAGGCGAGAAACGCCCACCTTCCCGCGCTGCTCGTCTTGGGGTTTGGCACGACGGCCTGCACACCGGGGCGGATGAGGTCGGGCCAATCCCTGATATTTTTGGGGTTGCCCTTGCGCACAAGAAAGGCAACGGTCGACGTGAAGGGAGCCGAATTATTGGGCAATCTGTGTTGCCAGCCGGGCCGGATTAGGCCTGACCGCTCGATAGCCGTTATATCCCATCCTAAGCCCAAAGTGACGACATCGGCCTGCAGCCCTTCGATGACGGAACGCGCTTGCTTGCTCGAGCCTCCATGGGATTGCTCGATCGTGACGCTGAGGCCGGTGGCGGATCTGTAGCGCTCCGCGAACAAATCATTGATTTCCGAGTAGAGCTCCCGCGTCGGATCGTAAGATACATTGAGGAGGATGATCTCCTGGCTCATCGCAGCCAGAGGCGCAGGAGCAAGCAGGAGAGCAAGCCAAAAACCGCACAATACATATCGCACCGGCCGCGCAGCTGCGCGGCGCGCCGCTCTCCTTATC
>JAFMSB010000020.1 GCA_017353815.1 Methylocapsa sp.
CATCGGGCTGGATAGGAGCTAGGCCCTGGCTGAACTGGACCGTGACCGTGTTTGCGCCCGCGCCAGCGGACTTAATGTTTGGGGCGTAATAGATCGATTGGCTTAAATTCCCCTGGCCGTCCGTTGCCTTGGTAAACCGCGTCGGTCCAACAGCCAGCTGATAGCTGTTACCGGCGGAATCGGTGACAGAGGCCACGGCCGCCGTTGCATCGTTCCATCCAACAATGACGACATCGAGATTCC
This sequence comes from Methylocapsa sp., assembly GCA_017353815.1. GTDB lineage: Bacteria > Pseudomonadota > Alphaproteobacteria > Rhizobiales > Beijerinckiaceae > Methylocapsa. The sequence goes on from JAFMSB010000020.1 coordinate 244, forward strand.
CGGCGGTCTGCGCCTGCGCAAAGTTCACTGGCACCGCCGGCTGCGCTGGCGAGGGGACCGCATAATTCTGCTGCACGAACCGGACATCGGCCCGCGTCTCTGTTTCCAGGGCGCCACAGAAGATAGCGGCTAAGATAAAAAGCAGAGCATACGGCAGGGATTTCTTGCTGAGGCTGTCCGGCAGGAACGCGCGCCTGCGGAGCCAAGGCGCCCACAGAGTTCTCGGGGCCCCTGCCACATTCTTCCGTGTATTTTGATTGCCGCCCGGATCTGGCTTGCTGCTTGGATCGGGCTCGCTGCTCGCCGCTTCGGCGGCTGGCACAGATTTTCTTAGCTTGGTAACGACACCAAGCAGGACGAAATTTAACATTAATTTTTATGCCACAATAAGATCTGTTTCAGTAACTCTTAGAATACTAACAGAGAACCCGGCATGTTGCGCAAATCAAATTTTTTGAGTGGAAGTGAACATGGTCAGTCGGATAATGCGAAACAAATAATATTTTATAGTATTTGGCAGGAGATGCTTGACTCCGGACACGAGAACGAAGCTTGCGGTAATAGCTCCCGAACCTGGTCAGGGCGGCGTTTCGCGCCTCAAACGCAGCCCGCGGGGGACGAGATAGTGCTCGGCAAGCTCAAAGAGGCCCTGGACGGCGAGCGCGAGAAGTGCTGCGGGCACGGCGCCCTCAAGGATCAAGCCAAAATTGTCCAGCCGGACTCCGGTGAAGATCGGCTGGCCGTAGCCGCCCGCTCCGATGAGCGCTCCAAGCGTCGCCGTCCCGACATTAATGACCGCCGCCGTCTTTATGCCTGCCAGGATTGCGGGCGATGCCATCGGCAGCTCGACGAGCTGCAAGCAACGCACCGGCGACAGCCCCAGCGCAATCGCGGAATTGCGGATCGAAAGCGGGATGCTCGAGAGTCCCGAGGCCGTATTCCGGACGATGGGCAACAAACTATAAAGAAAAAGCGCGGCGATGGCAGGCGGCGCGCCAATGCCGAGGATCGGGATCATAAAGACGAGAAGAGCAAGCGATGGAATCGTCTGCAGGATGCTCACCAGCGCCAGAATGGCCTGGCCGGCTTTTGGGCGCCTCGCGGCAATGATGCCAAGCGGCAATGCGATCACGATCGCCGCCGCGAGAGATAGCAGCGTAAGTCTAAGGTGTTCGATGGTGCGCCGGAGCAGCCGTCCTGCAAGCGTATCCGTGCTTCCAGCCTCGGCAACGCCAAAATTGGCCGCGACGAACCATGCCGCGACGTCTGTCTCGCTCCGCCTCCCAATCTTCACCGCGCTATTCATGGAGCGCATCGCCGCATTGCCGATACGGCCTTCGAGCCGCCGCATGGCTTGAATCGCTTTTGGCGCGCGCTGCTCCAATTCGGCCCGGTAAATCAGCACCGCCTCATTGGCCGGAAAAACATGCCGGTCGTCGTCGAGGATTTGGATGCCGTAATAACCAATTTCGGCATCCGTTGTATAAAGATCGATAACGTCGATTGCGCCCTCCGCTAACCCTTTGTAGGCGATATCGTGATCGAGCCCGCGCACATCCGCGGGGTTCAACTGATAGGCCGCGCGCAGCGCCGGCCAGCCATCGGCGCGGTTGATGAACTCATCGCTCAGCCCGAAGCGCAGCGAGTGATGCGGGGCCAAGCCGGAGATTTTTGTGATCCCGAGCTGTTGCGCCTTTTGCGGCATCATGCCGAGCGCGTAAGAGTCGCTGAAACCGAGCGGCCGGCTCATCCGCAAGCCGCGTTTGGCAAGGGCCGTTTCGAGCCCGCCTTCGCCCGCAATGCGCTCCCCCGCTAGGATCTCTTCCCGAAGTGTTGCCGTGTATTCAGGATAAACATCGATCTCGTGAGCCAAAAGAGCATCCCACAGGAACCGGGTTCCGCCAAGCCCGGGAAGATGAACCGCATTTGCGCCCGCAGAGGCACAGAGCTTGGATGCAAGCTCGGCGAGGATCACCGACTCGGTGAATTTCTTGGAGCCGATCCGGATTTCTGGACCCGCGTCAGCCGTCACGACCATTAGCGCAGCTGCCGCGGCCATTGCGAGGATCAAACCAACTTTGCCCAGTTTCATCGGTGCCGTAAAAAAGATTGCATCGCCCCCTCGTTCATTGTGGTCAGGCGCCGCAATTGCGCGTGAATGAATTGGCTGACAAAAGGATCGCCGGGCCGGGCGACCAAATCGCGAAAGTGCCCCTGCTGGACAATATGGCCCGCGCGCATCAATATGATCGTGCTGCCGAGAAAAGCTGCCTCGCTGATGTCGTGAGTCACAAGCACCACGGTTTTCGTGAGGCGAGAAAAAATCGCCTTGAGATCGTCTTGCAGCTCGGCCCGGATTACGGGATCGAGCGCGCCCAACGGTTCGTCCATGAGGAGGATAGGAGGGTCGAGCATCAAGGCGCGCATGAGGGAAACGCGCTGGCGCTGGCCTCCTGACAATTCGGCAGGATAGCGCTCGAGAGCATTGGCGGGAAAGCGCGTCAGCGCGCAGAGCTCGTCGACACGGGCCCGCCGCTGGAGCAGCGGCCAGCCAGCCTCCTTTGCCATCAGATCAATATTTTGGCGTGAGGTAAGGTGCGGAAATAACCCGCCATCCTGGATGACGTAACCCATTCTGCGGCGCAATTGAGGCGCCGATCCTGGCGTGAGAGGATCGCAGCCAATCATTATGGTGCCGCTATCCGGCGCCTCGATTCCATCAATCAAGGCAAGCACCGTCGATTTACCTGCCCCCGACGGCCCAATCAGCACCGTCGTCTGATTTCCCGGAATGGTTAGGGAGACGCTGTCGATTATAATGGAGCCGCCGTAAGATTTGCTGACATTGTCGAGGCGAATCATGGCCGCTCCGGCTGCCGGTTCATGAACCGGCCAATTGGGGCCCGCTTGCAAGTCTCGAATACTGCAATGCTTGCCGTCTACAATGACATTTCCCGGCGGATCCGCAAAATTTGCTGCCAAAATCTGCTGCATTGACTTGGGCCGGGTGGGCCTATACCAAACCGCGCCATGACGAATTTGCTTCCGGCATCAGGGGCCGCCGATGAAAATTCTCGTGTCTGTCAAAAGGGTCGTTGATTTCAATGTAAAGATCCGGGTGAAGCCCGATGGCTCGGGCGTCGACCTTGCAAATGTCAAGATGTCGATGAACCCGTTTGACGAGATCGCCGTGGAAGAGGCTCTGCGCCTCAAGGAAGCGGGCAAGGCGGCCGAAGTCATTATTGTCTCGATTGGGCCGGCCCATGCCATCGAAACGGTAAGGAGCGCCCTTTCAATGGGCGCGGATCGCGGAATTTTGGTGAAGGCGGCGCAGCCCGTTGAGCCGCTCGCCGCCGCAAAGCTTTTGAAGGCAATCGCGCTCGTCGAGGAGCCGGGCCTCATTATCCTCGGCAAACAGGCAATCGACGACGACTGCAATCAGACCGGACAAATGCTTGCTGCGCTTCTGGGATGGGGCCAAGGAACTTTTGCCTCGAAGGTGGTGCCTGGGGATGGCTATGTGGATGTCACCCGCGAAGTGGATGGGGGACTGCAAACCGTCCGCCTCAAGCTCCCTGCCGTGGTGACGACGGACCTGCGCCTTAACGAGCCGCGCTATGCGTCTTTGCCGAACATCATGAAGGCCAAGAAGAAGGTTGCTGAGGAAAAGACGCCGGCAGATCTCGGAGTTGACATCACGCCACGCTTAAAGGTGCTGAAAACGGCCGCGCCGCCCGCACGCAAAGCGGGAATCAAGCTCGCCTCCGCGGCCGAGCTCGTCGCAAAACTCAAGGAAGAAGCAGGGGTGATCTGATGGCTGTGCTGCTCCTTGCGGAAGTTTCGGGCGGCGTGCTCAACGAGGCAACAGCCAAGGCACTGACGGCGGCAAAGGCGCTCGGCGAGCCTGTCCATGTGCTTGTTGCGGGCGAAAAGGTGGAAGCGGCAGCTCAGGCAGCAGCCCAGCTCGACGGCGCCCGGAAAGTCTTGCTGGCCGATGGTCAAGCTTTTGCGCATCAGCTGGCGGAGCCGGTTGCGGGACTCCTTGTCTCGCTGGCGGGCAATTATTCCGCGCTCTTGGCCGCCGCCACATCGACGGGAAAGAACGTTATGCCGAGAGCTGCGGCGCTGCTCGACGTCATGCAAGTTTCCGATATTACAAAGATCGTTGCGCCGGACATCTTTGAGCGGCCAATCTATGCCGGTAACGCTATCGAGACGGTGCAATCGGCCGACAGCAAAAAAGTCATTACCGTGCGCGCGTCCGCGTTTCCGCCATCCGGCACCGGAGAGCCGGCGCCAGTTGAGCGTGTCCCTTCCGTCTCGCGAACCGGCCTTTCGGTTTTTAAGGACGAGATGGTGGCGAAATCCGCACGCCCGGAGCTTGGCGCTGCCAGGGTTGTCATTTCGGGCGGCCGCGGCATGCGCAATGCCGAAAACTTCAAGAAGCTCATCGAGCCGATCGCGGATAAGCTTGGCGCGGCGATCGGCGCATCGCGCGCGGCAGTCGATGCCGGTTACGCCCCAAACGACTGGCAGGTGGGACAGACCGGGAAAATTGTCGCGCCGGATCTCTACATCGCAATCGGCATCTCGGGCGCGATCCAGCACCTTGCCGGAATGAAAGAATCGAAGGTCATTGTCGCAATAAACAAGGACGAAGAAGCGCCGATATTTCAAATTGCCGATTATGGCCTCGTCGGCGATCTTTTCGAAATCTTGCCCAAACTGAACGAAGAACTCGCGAAGGCCATCCCATAGAAGCGAGCGTTATCCAATCAGGGCCGTAGCTATTTTTCTCACGCATGAGCATTGATGAAAGCGGTTCGCTATTTAATAGCTGAGCCAGGCGAGGAAGCCGGTGGAAATTCAATGTTCTTTCATTTAAGAACCGGCTTGGATCACGCCAGGGTTTCCAGGGCCGCGCGTGGAGGGTCCTGCACCAAGGCCCCGCGCCGCATGGGAAAAATGAAATGGAAATAAGCAAGATCGGGATAATCGGGGCAGGTCAGATGGGCACGGGAATAGCCCAGGTCTGCGCCCAGTCGAACCTCGAAGTGGCTCTCAACGATGTTTCGGAAGCCCGCGTTAATGCGGGTCTCGCCACGATCGCGGGCAATTTGACCCGTCAAGTCGACCGGAAGCAGATAGAGCCAAAGGCGCGAGAGACAGCCTTGAGCTTGATCAGGCCGGCGCCCGACTTCGAAGCCCTTGGCGACTGCGACCTCGTTATCGAAGCCGCCACCGAAAACGAAGATATCAAACGCAAGATCTTCGCAAAGCTCTGCCCCATGCTGAAGGCAACCGCATTGATCGCCACGAACACGTCATCGATTTCGATCACGCGCCTTGCCTCGATCACGGACAGGCCGGAACGCTTTATCGGCATACATTTCATGAACCCGGTTCCGCGGATGCAGCTTGTCGAGCTTATCCGGGGGATTGTGACCGACAACACGACGTTCGATACCGCAAAGACCTTCGTCAGCCGTCTCGGCAAGACGTTCACCGTTTCGGAGGATTTTCCCGCCTTTATTGTCAACCGTATTTTGCTGCCGATGATCAATGAAGCAATTTACACGCTTTATGAGGGCGTGGGATCTGTCGAGTCGATCGATACTGCCATGCGGCTTGGCGCCAATCATCCCATGGGGCCGCTGCAGCTTGCCGATTTCATCGGGCTCGATACGGTACTTTCGGTCATGCAGGTCCTGTACGATGGCATGGCTGATCCGAAATACCGGCCCTGCCCCCTGCTCGTAAAATATGTCGAGGCCGGCTGGCTCGGACGTAAGACTCAGCGCGGTTTTTACGACTACCGCAGCGGCTCGCCCATTCCGACCCGCTAGCAGGCTTTGCGCCCGCCTTCGTGAGATATTCTTTTCACCCTGCTGTCACCGGCGGATGAAAGATTCACAAGGGGCTGGAGTTGACGCGGCAACCGGGATAAGAGTGCCGCAAAGGCAAACAGACGGGGATCGCGGCGTTGCGGCTCGCGCGGGAAGGGAGCTGATGTGACAATTCATTCTCGGCCAAGGGTCTCCCCGGAGGCATGCCCGGCGCTTGTCCTCAATGCCGATTTCCGGCCGCTGAGCTATTATCCGCTCTCGTTGTGGTCCTGGCAGGATTCGATTAAGGCGGTCTTCCTCGACCGGGTAAATATCATTTCGAGCTACGACAGGTTGGTTCGCAGCCCAAGCTTCGAAATGCGTCTTCCCTCTGTCATCTCGCTCAAGAACTATGTGAAAGCCTCGCGCTTTCCCGCCTTTACCCGCTTCAATGTCTTCTTGCGCGACCAGTTCACCTGCCAATATTGTGGCTCACGCGACGATCTCACATTCGATCACCTGATCCCCCGCTCAAAAGGTGGGACGACGACATGGAAAAATGTCGTCGCCGCCTGTTCGAGCTGCAATCTCCGCAAGGGAGGCCAGCTCCCCGCCAAGGCCCATATGTGGCCATCGCGCATGCCTTACCAGCCGACCGTCCATGACCTCCACCAGAACGGCCGCCGCTTTCCGCCCAATTATTTGCATGAGAGCTGGCTCGATTATCTCTATTGGGACTCGGTGCTCGAGCCCTAGGCGCCGCTGGCCTTGCAATTACCACCATTGAACTGTCATTCGCCTGTCAGGGGGGCTACTTTATGCTGTTGCGTTTTCGATTTTACAGAAAGGACTGAGCAAATGGCGGAGGTACCGAAACATCCGGCGAGCGAGCATCATCTTAAGGCTGCAACGCATCACCATGCCGCGGCTCATCATCACTTTCAGGCAACCCATCACCACGAGCTTGGCGAACACAAAGAGGCAAAGGAACACGCGGCCGCGGCTCTCGAACATAGCAAGCTTGCCGATCAACATACCGGGACTGCCCACGAACATTCTCGTAAGTGAGGTCGGGAGCGGGTTCATAAAAGCGAATTTCTGATTCTGCGGGGCGAGCAACTCGCCGCTTTTCGCTTGGTAAGATTCAACGGAGCTCTGCAATGAGCCTTCGCATGAATGCGATGCACGCCTCTATTTGCGCAATGTCTATAAATTCGTCGGGCTGGTGCGCTTGATCGATTGAACCTGGCCCGCAGACGACGGCGGGAATACCTGCCAGCTGAAATTGCCCCGCTTCGGAAGCATAGGGCATAGTGACCGTGGCATTTTGTTGCGCAGCCTTTAGCGCGAGACTCTCGGCGAGTGATCCCTTTTCGGGTTTTAATCCCGGCACCTCGGCTAGAATCTCGGTTTGGCAGCTGAGTTTTGGCGCAAGGGCGCGCGCCGCATAATCCTCGAGATGGCGCAGCGCGAGACTTTGCTCGACGCCCGGCAGGGCGCGAAATTCCCATTCGAAGCGGCAGAGCTTCGCCATAATGTTGCGCGCGGTGCCGCCGCAGATCGAGCCAACGTGAAGGGTCGAGGCTGGAGGATCGAAACGTCCCGAGGGATCGCCCTTCGCAGCTAGCCCGGAAGCAAAATGGCGAAGTTCGCTCACCAGCTCGCAAGCTGCCTCGACCGCGCTTGCGCCAAGGGAAGGCTTTGATGAATGCGCCTCGCGGCCATGCACCTTGGTCGTATAAGCTCCGGCGCTCTTGTGCGCATCGGCGACCTGCATCGAGGTTGGCTCTCCGACGAGCACTCCGGCAGGCCGGGGCAGGCTCGTCCCAAAGCGCGCGATTGTTGCGAGCGGACCGCGGCAGGTGATCTCCTCGTCATAGGTGAGAAGAATATGGAGCGGGCGCGAAAGCGAGGCGTTCTGGAATTCGGGAATCATGGCCAGACAAGTGGCGGCGAATCCCTTCATGTCGCAGGCTCCGCGTCCAAAGAGGCGGCCGTTTTCTAGGCGCAATTTGAACGGGTCGCCGGTCCACGCCTGGCCCTCGACGGGGACCACATCGCTGTGCCCGGCCAAAACGATGCCGCCGTCGCGGTTGCCGCCAATGGTCGCAAAGAGCGCCGCCTTATGGGCCGCGGCATCCGGTATTCTCACAAACGCGACGCGAAGCTGCTTCAGATAATCTTCGACATAGGCAATGAGGTCGAGGTTTGGCTTCGAACTTTCCGTATCGAATCCGATCAGTCTCTCGAGAATCCCGAGCGCTGCATTAAGTCTTTGGTCCTGTGCTGGGTCCGCGCCTGGCATGGACGGGCTAGTACCCACTTTGCCTGAACGGTGAGTCGCGATTCAAGGATGCATGAAGTGCATCCCTGAACCGACTCTCATCGTATTGACGGAAGCAGAACGAGCCGGGCTTGAAGCTTTGGCACATTCCACCAAGACTGAATAAGAGCTGCGTCAGCGGGCGCGGATCGTGCGCGTGCTTAGCGGGCAAAGCCACGATTAAAAGCGCCACGGCGCATCGACTCTGTTTGCCGCGCTCGGACCTGCGCATAATACAAGCCTATTGAGCATCGTCTCATTTTGTACCCGCTTTGCAATTGATCGCGACACGAGCGCGGGAATGACATCGCTGTCGAGATCGTGTTGGAGCCAGGAGTCGTTTCGAACACGCCGCTATTCTACTATTATAGGGTCCTCGATCAATTGCGGGTGCGGGGGTTTTGCCGGGTCGTACAGCCGATTCGCATTCACCGGAGGCTGAACATCTTCCGCGCGAGCAAAATATGGCGGCAAAAGCCGGCTGTTTATAATTTTTATGTCCGGTGCCCGGCTCCAATCCTTACTTGGCCTGGAAAAGCCGATGGGGAAGATCGTCGCACGCTCTTTTGTGATGTGGATGCGCAAGAAACTTTTATAAGCCGTGATCGCCTGACAGGAAAATACCCCCTGTTCATGCATCTTGCTAAACCACATGTTCGTGACGAGAAAGTATGCGCCAAAGAGGATGCCATTTACTAGAAAGATGTAGGCTGCGGAGAGCCCTAACGTCGCCAAAGTTGCGAATGCTGGCGGCGTCTCAGAATCCGGATGAGTCAGATGATGCACGGTGCGCGCCGCCGCCCAGGCCGCCAAGAGTGCAAGAACCAATTGCGCCAGCGCGTGCAGAAACCCTGGAAGCAACCAGGTGAAGCGCCCAGCCAAACGGCTCTGGCCGCTGCGCGCGAAAGCGAGCATCACCACTACGAAGAGAACATAGTAGAGGCACTCCGGCAATTCGATCTTCTACGTATGGATGATCGGCTGCGCAATCGTGCTGAAGCCATTCGCCTCGAATGGCGTGCCCATCAGCAGCGGTAACAAAGGGTGTACCTTGGGTTCATTGTATTGTGGTGGAAGGACGGCGATCATCGCACTCGAAAGGTGCAAAAGCCAAATGCCTACAAGATGGAAGCTAGTCAAAAGGGCGGCAAATCCGGACTAGTGAAAGGGAAGAGTAGTGCGCCCCAGCGCATTGCGCGCGACTCCTCGTCGCTCGGAAAACACTTTTTCAATTGGGCGCTCTGCCCGCGCGGCAAGTCGAAACTCTTTGGCTGCAAGCTTGTACCGAGAGTGAATGCGCCGCCGCCGCCGCAAACGATAAATTGCCTATGCGGCTCGTCGCCCGCCGTTTCGTGGCGCGCATAATGATGGAGGTCACCCGAGAGGCAGAGCAGAACCCTGTAATCTTTGGTTCTGTCAGCTGCGAGCTCATGAATGATACTGAACTTGTCGCCGGATTTTCTTGTCGTCGTGTCACTCGTCAGCAGTTCTGGATTTTCTGACCAGACCGGATTGGGAACACAAAAGATGACACGATCGCCTTCCTTCAATTTTTCGGCTGCAGCTCTAAAATATTCGATTTGCGCGCCATCCAAATCATCTTCCAGAGCCGTGTCGACTCCCCACAGCCACCATTTATACGGAAGATCGAGCGCGAAATAGCTACGTCGCTGCTGAGTTTTCCAGCATCCAATCCAGCGCGGGGCATGGAAGACCCGCAGGAAGGATGTTAGACCGTCGTACCAGTCATGATTGCCCCGGGATCGCGAAAACGTGGCGGTAATGCTCATGATCATAAAAACGGGCGCTTTGATAAGGATCGATCAGCCGGGTCTGATATCCGACCGCTGACGCCCTGGGATAGACTTCGTCACCGCCAAAGACGAGGATCTCGCCGCCAGGAAGCTCGTAATGCTCGTCCGATTTAGGGTGCGTCGAGACCTCCGCCTGGCTCCTCGAGATCGGTTGCGGGCTTGGTGTTCCGTCTTTGCGCAACCACGGGCGATCTCGTCCCACCAGCCAAGCGGTGGAAAGAGTGGCGTCCCAACCGTCCCCGGTATCGGCGACATAGTCTATCCAAACCTCCTTTTTTCCAAATAATCGAAGGGCCGCGGCGCGGGATCTAGCGCAGCGACCAATTCGCGGCGGCCGGACATGGAGCTGACGATCGTCGAGGTGAGGACCTTCACGCTTGTAGCGAAAAGTTGCCGGACGTCGAACCAACCGACTTTCGTTCCCTGCGTGATCGTGACGACATGAGGGTCAGTTTCTTCGCTCACTTTAAGGCTTGTCCGTCAAAGCGCACCAAGTGAAGCCGGCGATCGGATAGAAATCCAAGCCGCCGCTGCCAATACCCACGTTACAGAAATTCTTATACCGAAGTGGCCGCTAGTTCGGCAGACTCGAATCTACCGGCATCACTGGGTTCCGCCTAATTAAGAACCCGCGGAGCAAAGGGCGAATCGAGCGAGAAAGCGGGTATCTCGGCATCGAAGAACTCACCCTTCTCGTTCACCATCCGGTAGCTGCCGGTCATGATCCCGGTTGGTGTCGACATATTCGTGCCGGAGGTGTAGCGGTACGTCTCACCTGGCCTCAGAACCGGCTGCTCGCCGACGACACCAGCGCCTTTGACCTCCTCAAGCCTGCCGTTTCCGTCCGTGATCTTCCAATGGCGGGCCGTGAGCTGGACAGTCACCTCGCCGCGGTTGGCGATTTCGACGGTGTAAGCCCACCAGAAGGAGGCCTCGTCGGCATCGGAGCGCTCGGGCACGAATTCTGGAAGAACCGTGATCTGGATGCCGTGGGTAATGGTGCTGTACATGGATGGGCACGGTGCTGCCAGCCGAGGCAAACTGACAGATTATCACGGCCCAATACAAAGGAAAACTGGCTGCAGCCGCGGCCGCGCTCAAAAATTGGCGGAATTACCGGAGCGGCCGCGCGTCCTTGCCTGGACAGCTGATATTCTAGCCGGGGCGTAATGACGATGCACAGTTGACGGCATCGCTTAATTATAATGGAGGCGCGCGACGAGAGGCGTCTCTTGAAACTCCAAGCCCAGCTTGCCGCCGTCAAACTCCTGATCATCGAGGAACTCGGCTATGTGCCGCTCTCGCAGACCGGCGCGGAGCTGCTCTTCGAGATTTTCAGCCAGCGTCATGAACGGGGCTCGACTATTGTTACCTCAAACCTGCCATTCGATGAATGGACCACCGTCTTTGGCAGCCAGCGCCTTACCGGCGCATTGCTCGACCGTCTCACTCATCACGTCCACATCCTGGAGCTGAATGGCGAAAGCTACCGGCTCAAACAATCAAAGGCGAGACGGCGGCGCGGCCCCCGACCAGCCGACGAAGCCGCCAATGCTGAAACCAGCGAAATAAATCCAGCTTCCTGAACGTCGCGTCCGCCCGGCTGCGAAATCCCGGCCATCTCCGCCGGGCGAACGCGGCGCTTCGAGCCCTCCGCCCAGCCGAAAACTAGCCTGGTTTTGCTCCGCCCCCGCGGCCGGCTTTTATTCCGGCGTTGACACCTTCACCAGAACGTCGCGGAAGCCGTAGGCGGTGGGGACCGAATAATCGTTCGTCCGATAGCGCACCAGCGCCGTCGAAGAGACTTTCGCCGGCCGCTTGT
>JAFMSB010000226.1 GCA_017353815.1 Methylocapsa sp.
AGTGCCGTGACTGCACGGGGATTTTGGGTGGGTGCCCTCGTTGCCGTCAATGCGCTCGGACGGGGAACAATTGGCGGCGGGCCGCATTTCTGGGCCGCGCCCTATGAGTGCGGCGGCGAGTTTGGCGGCCTCGGCTGGCCATCCCCTTGGCCTGATGACGCGCTCGACATTTGCATCAAGAGCAGCGCGGCGGAACACACGACGATTGGGATTGTCGCGACCGATGCTGCGCTGACAAAGCCGCAAGCCAAAAGGCTTGCGATCATGGCCCATGCCGGCATGGCCCGGGCGCTGCGCCCCTCGCATGCCTGCCTCGACGGCGATACGATCTTTGCCGCTGCGACCGGAACGGCGCAGGTGGCTCCGGCCATCGGCGATCAGATCGAGATTGGCGCTTGCGCCGCCGACTGCCTCGCCCGGGCCATCGCCCGGGCCATTTTCGAAGCCGGTGCACTGCCTTTTGCGGGCGCCTTGCCGAGCTGGAAGAGCCGCTATTTGGACCGCTTGCCCAGCCGGCAGGTGAGTTCTTGAACGGGCTTAAATTCCCTAGCGGAAGATTGTGCCATTGTTTCCACCAGTGGCGGAACCGTGTGCGCCGGACCGGACGAACGAAGGCGCACGCGCTACTCCATCGAAGAACGCAAAAGGAGAATGCACATGTCTGGCATGGTGCTGCACCTGTCAGAGATTCTTCGCGGCATCTTCCTTAAGTTTGAAGGCGCCGTCCATAATGATTTCGTTTATGCCGCCGCGATCATTGCCTGGGTTGAAGCGCTGACCGCAATTGCCGCGGCCTATGTGAAGCGAATGATACCTCTGCGGACCATGGCCATGCTCGCAAACGTCTTTGGCGTGGCATCGAGCCTCGGCAGCGGCAGTCTCTCGGGCCTTATCAAGCATACCGTCAATTTGCCGCTCAACGCCGTGCGGCTGCGGGAAATGCGCCGTCTCACGGCAAAAGTTCGCCAAGCGGCAGATAAGGAATGGAACATCGAGTGGTTGAAGCCTTTCATGCATCCGCGCGCGCTCAAAGCCGGGGCCGATGTGTTTTCGAGGGGAGATGAGGCAAGCGAGGCTTTCGTGCTTGTCGATGGCCGCGTCATTATCCCCGAGAAATTGGCGGTGCTCGAAGCTGGCGCGCTTTTTGGCGAGATGGCGCTGTTCACCGACTCGGGCAAGCGAACCGCGTCTGCCGTTTGTGCAACCAACGTCCGGCTCCTCGTCATCACCTATGAGCAGTTCGAACAGCTTTATTTCCAAAACCCGGAATTCGGCCTTTACCTCATCCGTCTTATCGTTCGCCGTTTGCGTGAGCAGCCGGGCGAAATCGAATAGAGCGCGCAACCGGCCGCCCTTCGAATGTCACATTAGAATCATTCCCAAAATGTTTTCACGTGAAGCAATTTGGTAAGGCTTGGCCCATAAGACACCACGCATTGATTTTAGATCGCAACGCCATGAATGAGTCTCTTCGTCAGAGCGATTCCTTCAATTTAAACGGCCGCTGGCTAGCGGACGATGCTCCGAACCAATTTTGACAAGAGCCAAGGCCGCCTCCGAGATGCATGATGCCGACGAGGTAGCCGTTCAAATTTGGATGCGGTTTTATAAGCCGGTGATCTAGTGTCGAAGGCATTATTTAAGCACTTGTCTTCTTGTTCGCGCCAAACAGCGGGCCCTACATTTGTGCGATGTTTGTCGATGTCAGCAAGCCATCCATCCATACATTTGTGATAGGCGGCACTCCAAGCATTTCTGACCCTGGCTTGTTTCATTCCTAGGGCGTGATCCAAACAGTCTTCTTGCTGATAGAGATACGCCAATTTCCCGTCCGCGTTTACTTCTTCCAGGCATGCCTCATAGGCCTGCTTCGTCTCCTCATTTGCCTCAAATGTTACGGTGATGGGTTCGCCATATGCCGCCGTCGCCGCTGCCATGCTCGCACCGATCATCCAAAATCTTAACCCCATCATTGTGTGCCTCCTGGAGCCGTTCACACAATCAGCCCGCTTCCTTGTTGGCGCAGTTGCGGGCGAAGTCCGCCCAGAAACCGGCTAGGCGCCGCCTATTGACTTCCAAAAAGAAAAGTTGGGGTATGGTTAAAGTAAGGCGACAGGAGAATTGCGCCCGGTTTCCGTCGGTCGTCCCCGCTTGACTTTTAGAAAATAAATTGAAGGATATTAATAATTGTAAGATGGGCGAAGTGTAGCTGCGCCTGCTTGACTATCCCATTTTTGTCAAAGGCTTCGACGGCTTGCGGAATGCCAAAAAATTGCGTGGAGGCTTATGGTCCAAATCCTTACAAAGCCGAAAAAGATTTCGCTCTCGCCCGGGTATGAACGGCGGAAATTTATGTGCGATCGGGCTCCTGCTTACGGCTTAGCGCCGCTGGCATTAGACTTGGTTCCGGCCATCACCGGGCGCCCGCCTAAGTGTGAGGGGCAGCCAATGCCGGCCAGGGGTAACCGGGAAGCCGCAGGGTATCGGCGATTTGCCTGCCCGCCGACAACCTTGCCACTCCCGGGATCGCGAACGCGCTTATCACGAGGTTGCGCAACCATAGGCTCCACTTTGTCTTTGGCGCAAAGAAGGAAGCATAGCGTTCGGCGCCTTGCTGCTTCCTGCCAATGTAGTCGCGCAATAGCGCTTCATAGGCAGCAAAGGCTTGTTCGTGCCGGCCATTTGCCTTGGCGAGCTCACCGGCAAGCACATAGGCCGAGATCATGGTAAGAGCCGTGCCTTGCCCCGCCACCAAGGACACGCAGAACGCGGCATCCCCTATGAGAGCAACACGGCCCCGCGACCAGCGTCCGATCCTGATCTGGCTCACCCGGTCGAAATAGAGCTCCTGCGCGCGATCGAGCTCGTCGAGGATGCGCGGGCATTCCCATCGCCCCTCGCCATATCTTTCGCGCAGCATTGCTTTCTGCAGATCGAGCGCCCCGGGCAAAGGATCGCCTCCAGCGGTAAAAACGAAGAGAAACAGCGTGCGGTCGCCGCGCAAGCTAAAGCGTCCAAGCATCCGGCCCGGATTTGCGTACATCACATAGACATCGTCATCGCGCGGGCAGTAGCCACGAGCCTCGAAGGCCGCGGCCGCATAGCCAAGCGGCCTCTCGAACCGATGCTGCGGCCCGAATGCGAGCCTGCGAACACCCGAATGCAAACCATCGGCCCCAACCACCAGATCGAAGCGGCGCCCGGCTCCTCGTTTGAATTCAACCTGAACACCGCCCGCGCGCTCTTCAAGGCCGATGATCTCGTTGCCAAATGCGACTTCCACCTCATCTTTGACCTTCGCAAACAGCAGACGTGAAAGCTCGCTGCGCGCGAGCGTCACATAGCGCCCGCCCGCGAGCTCACCGAAGGCCCTTGTCCCAAAGCCAGTGATACGCCTGCCCCGGTCATCGACGATGCGCAGCTCCTGTATGTGATAGCCGGTGCCGCTTATGGCGTTAGCAAGCCCCATGCGTCCGGCAATGTCGTAGCCAAGGCCCCAGAAGTCGATGACATAGCCGCCGCTGCGCAGCGCGGGCGCATGTTCAATCAAAGTGGGTTCGAATCCCGCCCGCTTGAGCCAGAAAGCGAGCGTTGGCCCGGCGATGCCTGCGCCCGAAATCAACACCGTTTTACGGCTCATCTCACAAAACGGCCTGTTAGGGAAAGGCCTGCGCCTGCGCTTAGGGAAGATGGTGCTTTCCAATGACGCGGACCGTGCTTGCCTGTGGCCCTTTTTCCCCCATTTCCTCGAAAAAACGGACCTCGCTGCCGACGCTTAGCTGGTCAAACGCATTGTCGAGCACGCTGTTGCGGTGGAAGTAGATTTCGCGCCCGTCGGTAGTTTCGATGAACCCGCAATCTTGCCCCGCCAAAAATTTTGACACGCGCCCGTGATCCTCGGGTTGGTGCACCTTCACGCTGCCGCGCATGAGACGGGCCGCATCTTCGATCTGGCGCTGGGCCGCGGCAAAGGCGTCCTTGATCGCAACCCGCGCGTGCTCGTGCTCGGGCACATCGCCATGAGTGTTGGTGACAAAAATGTCCTTCCGGCCCGGCATTGCGATGCGAATATCGATCTTGAACAATTCGCCATTGCGGTGCCGGGTCTGGGGCATGACAACTGCAACCTTGCAGCTTGTGATCCGGCCGTGGAATTTTTCCAGCCGTTTGGCGTGCTTTTCG
>JAFMSB010000021.1 GCA_017353815.1 Methylocapsa sp.
GCGGTTTGCGCGATAGCGCAAGAGACATCGGACCCGCCGAGGAAACCTTCGAAAGAGGCGTTTGGAATCTTTTCGCGCATCCGGCAAATCGATGAATTTCTCCGGCAAGAACCGGCGCTGCGCGAATGCGTTTTCGAGGTTCACCCGGAGGTCTCATTCCGGCTAATGAACTTCAAGAACAATGACGGGCCGCTGCCAACGAAGAAAAGCGAGCAGGGCCTGCGGCTTCGCCGGGAGCTGTTGATGGACCACGGGTTTGGCGCATCTTTCCTCGGCATTAATCTGCCACGCGGCGTCGCACTCGATGATTTTTACGACGCTTGCGCTTGCGCTTGGACCGCAAAGCGGATCCTCGTTGGAATCGCGCGGATCTTTCCTTGCAATCCTCCAAGTGACATCGAGGGCCTCGAGCAAGCCATCCGGGCTTGATGGGATGACCTTCTCCTGCCAGCGGGAGAAGGTCACGCGGCCTTGCAGCAGCTGGCAAGACTTTCGAATAGGCTGCATCCATCGGTTCCGCCGACAAGCGGATCGATGAGATTTTCGGGATGCGGCATAAGGCCCAACACCCGGAAATTTTGTGAATAAATCCCGGCGATATCATGGACCGAGCCGTTGGGATTCGCCTCCCGATTTCTAACGCCTCGCGAATCGCAGTAGCGGAAAGCAACCCGGCCCTCGCCTTCGAGCCGGTCAAGGGTTTGCGCGTCGGCGGTAAAATTCCCCTCGCCATGCGCGACCGCCACTTTGATGTTCGCACCCTTGGCGTAGTGAGAGGCAAAGGGCGTGTCGTTGCGCTCGACTGTGAGGTGCTGCATGCGGCAGACAAACCGCAAATTGGCATTGCGCATCAGCACGCCGGGCAACAGCCCGGCCTCAACCAGGATCTGAAAGCCGTTGCAGATGCCAAGCACGAGGCCTCCGCGCGCGGCATGGGCCCGCACCGCGTCCATTATGGGAGCACGGGCCGCGATCGCGCCGCAGCGCAGATAGTCGCCGTAAGAAAATCCGCCGGGCAGCACCGCAAGATCGGTGCCGCGTGGGAGAGAATGCTCGCCGTGCCAGACGAGTGAAATCTCCGCGTTCGCGATTTTGGCGAGTGCGCGCAGCGCGTCCCGCTCGCGGTTCGAGCCCGGAAAAAGAATAACCGCAGCTTTCATGGCACCTTGAAATTGTCGAGAGCACGGGTACAGGAAATGAGCTTTTCTAGAAGAGCCTAGAAAACCTCTAGCTCGAAGTTCTCGACAATCTGATTGGCGAGCAGCTTTTCGCACGCCCCGCGCAGCAATTCCTCCGCTGCCGCGCGCTCGCCAACAGCAAGCTCAATGTCAAAAATCTTTCCCTGCCGCACGCTCGCGACATCCTTTATGCCGAGCGCTTTCAATGCGCCCTCGATGGCTTTGCCCTGCGGATCGTGAATGCCGTCTTTGAGCGTGACAAACACGCGCGCCTTCATGCCCTTATCACCGCCCCTCAGCGCCGATATGGATAACCTGCACGCGGCAGGGGGAAGACGGTGCATTCACTCGACCAGTCTCGGTCCTTGAGCGCGCGCCTGCTCGCTCTCTTGCAGGATCCCCAAGCGCCGCGCGACCTCCGTGTAAGCCTCGACGAGCCCGCCGAGATCGCGCCGGAAGCGGTCCTTATCGAGTTTATCGTTCGACTTGATATCCCACAGCCGGCAGGAATCGGGGGAAATTTCGTCGGCGACCACGATCCGCATCATGTCGCCTTCCCAGAGCCTGCCGCATTCCATCTTGAAATCGACGAGCCTTATGCCAACCCCAAGGAACAGGCCGGAGAGGAAATCATTGACCCTTATCGCCAGCGCCATGATGTCGTCGATTTCCTGCGGCGTTGCCCAGCCAAAGGCCGTTATATGCTCCTCCGAAACCATCGGGTCGTTGAGCTGGTCGTTTTTGTAATAGAACTCGATGATCGAGCGGGGCAGCTGGGTGCCCTCCTCGATGCCGAGACGGGCCGAGAGCGATCCCGCGGCGACATTGCGCACAACCACCTCGAGCGGCACGATTTCCACCTCGCGAATCAGCTGCTCACGCATGTTGAGGCGGCGGATAAAATGCGTCGGGACCCCGATGTCGTTGAGATTTTGGAATAGGAATTCGGAGATGCGGTTGTTGAGCACTCCTTTTCCGTCGATTATCTGATGCTTCTTGGCATTAAAGGCGGTCGCGTCGTCCTTGAAGTGCTGGATGAGTGTCCCCGGCTCGGGGCCTTCGTAAAGGATCTTTCCCTTACCCTCGTAGATGCGCCGGCGGCGATTCATTGGGATTAACCGTGGCTTGAGATGATCCATGGGTGGCCGTGGCTCCTTCAAATCCATATTATCCCGCAGTCAGCGCGTGCGCCAAAGCGAGAGAGAGGCGTAGATTCTGCGCTCCTTTGCCGCCGCGGCATCGAAGGATTAGGGCGAAACTATCCGAAAGCATTAGTCCTCACAATGCCGTGTGCCGGTTCTACGCCAGGCGGGCTGTCCGAGATCTTTGCGTAAGATGGCCTCCCTTGCGCTGGAAACAATGATTATCTCTTTAGCAGAGATTCGAAGCGGCACATAGTGAGGAATTCGAGCTTCAACGTGGCTGTGTTTGGCTGTGGCGCCGCTATGCTTTTGCAAATGCGGGCTGCTTAGCTTAGATGCGATAGGCAGCGGTAATGCGGGGAAAAATATGACGACATTCGACGAGCGCGAGCATGCTTTCGAGGATAAATACGCCCATGACGAGGAGCTCAAGTTTCGGGCCAAAGCGCGGCGCGATAAATTGCTTGGGCTTTGGGCAGCCGACCGGCTTGGCCGCTCTGGGGCAGAGGCGCAGGCCTATGCCGCCCGCCTCATTGCCGCCGAAATGGAGCGCGACGGCGCTGGCCAGATACTCAAAAAGTTAGAAGCCGATTTTGATTCGGCCGGGATAAACATACCTGAGCGCGAGATTCGCAAGAAGATGGACGAGCTGCTCGCCGTCGCGGTGCGCGAGATCACCAAAGGGAAACTCTGAGCGAAAGCCTGAGACAAAGCGCTGCCGCAAACTTATGCCAAAATTTGCCCGGCTTCGTAAGCACGATGAACCGAGGCAAACTCGTTTTTCGCAATCTGATTGCCGCCGTCTGGTATGGAGGAAATGTCTAACGCCAGCCAGGAAGACGTTTTCGCCTTCTTGGCCGATCCTTCGGCCCATGGGCTTAGCGAGCGAGTTTCGCGCATCGACACGCATGGTGCAGCCGTCTTTCTTGCCGGAAAAGATGTCTATAAAGTCAAGAGAGCCGTCCGTTATCCTTTCATGGATCTCTCAACGCTCGAGAAGCGCAAGCATGCTTGCGAGCGCGAGCTTGAAGTCAACCGCATTAATGCCCCCGATCTCTACCTGGGCCTAGTTCCTATTTCTCGCGAAGGCGGGCAAATAAAGTTCGGCACTGCGAATGTCATCGAATGGGCGGTGCATTTGCGCCGCTTCGACGAGAACCGCACGCTCGACCGCCTTGCCTCCCGCGGCGAACTCGACCGGGAGATCATCGTCGGGCTGGCTCAGGCGGCGGCCAGGTCGCATAAGCGCGCGCCAATCGCCGCCGCGGCAAATGCGGCTAGTGCATTGCACGGCCAGCTCGAGGAGACCCTGAGCTCGCTTGCGGCGGCCCCGCATATTTTTGCCCGCGAAGATGTCTTGGAGTTGCGAAAAGGCCTGAGCCGTGCGTACGCGCAAAACGAAGGCTTGCTCAAAGAGCGGGAAAAGAAGGGCCAAGTGCGCCGCTGCCACGGCGATCTCCATTTGCGCAACATTGCCCTAATCGATGGCGAGCCCGTGCTTTTCGATGCCATCGAATTCGATGAAAGCATTGCCACCTGCGACGTCCTCTACGATCTTGCGTTCCTGCTGATGGATCTTTGGACACGCGGGCTTAAGCGCGAAGCCAATCTGCTGTTCAACCGCTATCTTTGGATCTGCGAGGGGCTGGAATCGCAGCTCAAAGGCCTCGCGCTGCTGCCGCTTTTTCTTTCGCTGCGCGCTGCGATCCGGGCCAAGGTCGCGGTATTGCGCCCCGGGGGCGAAGAGAATGCGATCGAGGCGCGGTCCTTTTTTGCCGCCGCGCGCGGCTTTCTTTTGCCGGCAAAGCTCGATCTTGCCGCCGCCGGCGGCCTCTCCGGCTCAGGCAAGACCGCGCTTGCCGCAGCGATCGCCCATTCGATCGGGCGCGCGCCGGGCGCGGTGCATCTGCGCAGCGACATCGAGCGCAAGCGGATCTTTGGGGCAAGCGAATTCGAGCGCCTCCCGGCGGAGGCTTATTTGCCGCCGGTGTCAGCGCGGGTCTATGAGCGGCTTCGCTCTTTGGCGGCACTGGCGCTGACAGCCGGGCACAGCGTCATTATCGATGCCGCGCATTTGCTCGCGGAGGAGCGCCGCGCGGTAGAATTGGCCGCAAGCCAAGGCAAGGCGCATTTCACAGGCCTTTGGCTCGAAGCAACGCTCGGCATGCTCAAAGAGCGTGTGCGCCGCCGCGCGAAAGATGCCTCCGACGCGACGGAAGAGGTTGTCGCTAAGCAAGCAAAACTCGGGGCCAGCGCGGCCGAATGGCAGCGCCTCGATGCCTCCGCTGCACTTGACCAGATCGCCGCAGCGGCGCGGGCCACGCTATCGCGATAGAGTCCCTGCCCTAAAATGGCGGCACCAGCACCGCGGCCCCTTGGAGCCTGCCCGCCCGCAAATCGGCCAAGGCGCTGTTAGCTTCCGGGAGCGGATAAGTTTTGGTCGATGTTGCGATCCCGTGTTGTGAGGCAAAGCTTAAAAACTCGGCCCCGTCCTGCCGGGTGAGATTGGCAACAGAGAGGATTTTGCGCTCTTGCCAAAGGAGACTGTAGGGAAAAGAGGGAATATCGCTCATGTGAATCCCGGCGCAGACGACGCTGCCTCCTTTGCGCACGGAGGCGAGCGCGGCAGGAACGAGTTCGCCAACGGGCGCATAAATGATCGCGGCATCGAGTTCCTCAGGCGGGGCCTCATCCGAGCCCCCGGCCCAGGCGGCGCCGAGCTCGAGCGCAAACTCCTGCGCCGCTTTATCGCCAGGGCGGGTGAAGGCGAATATTTGCCGCCCCTGCTTGCGCGCGGCTTGGGCGATAATATGCGCCGCCGCGCCAAAGCCATAAAGGCCGAGGTTTTTCGCCGTCCCGGCAAAACGAAGCGAGCGCCAGCCGATAAGGCCCGCGCAAAGCAATGGCGCGAGTGCGGCGGCAGCGCCTTCTGCGGGCAAGGGAAAGGCGTATCTGGCATCGGCGATCGCGCGCGTCGCATAGCCGCCGTTGCGCGTATAGCCATTAAAAAGAGGCCGGTCGCAGAGATTTTCCTGACCCCGCGTGCAATAAGGGCAGACACCGCATGTCCACCCGAGCCAGGGAATGCCGACGCGCACTCCAAGATCGAAGCCCGCGACCCCGCAGCCCAGAGCGTCGACCCGCCCCACGATTTCATGGCCCGGAATGATTGGCAGCTTTGGATCGGGCAGCTCGCCATCGACGACATGGAGGTCGGTCCGGCAGACGCCGCAGGCCTCGACACGGATACGCAGCTCACCGGGTCCAGGAACCGGGTCCGGCATCTCCTCGAGGATGAGAGGCTTGCCTATTTGGTGAAGAACCATCGCGAGCATTGCCGCGCGCCCTTCCGGTTTGCAAGCCACATGCGAGCTTAGCCGTTCGGCCGGCCTCCCAGGCGGGCTTGGGCATCCCCGCCAAAATCGCTTGTCCGCTCAACTTTGCGCTTGTGCCTTTCGCGCACGCCGCTCGCCCATTCGCCACCAGAACGTCATGATTATTCCCATGATCGCCACGAGGCTGAGGAGCAGCATCAATGAAGATTGCGTAAGCCATGCAATCGCCGGCACCATGAGCCCCATGATGATGCCAAGCACGCAGATCTGCCAAGAGACATGCACGCCGGCAACAAAGGTGCCAAGCGAGAGCAGCATCAAAAGAGTGAGGCCCGTGGCCGTCGCCGTAAGGGTGAGCTGAACATTTGGCAAAAGCACGATTCTCATCGCAACCAGAAAAGCAAGCCAATGGAGGGCTTGCGTCCACACCATCCGGAAGCGGGCTTTTGGATCGTGAATATGAAACCAGCCGGTCGTCACGCAGAGAATCCCAACCGCCGCAGCCCCGAACTGCCACAAAACGATCGCGGGCTGATGCGAGACGCTCGTGTACGCGACGCCGTAGATCGTGAGCGCCAGCACCAAAATATAGGGCAGCTCCCGCAGCCAAAAACGCGCGGCGGGCAAATGGACCAGATGATGGACAGCGCCCTCTTCTTCTCCCTCAGCCATCGCATTTCATCCCGTTTCTTGGCGTTCACCCTCTAAGCGGCGGCGCGAGTTCCCGGACCTCGCGCTGCGGTCACTTCTATTTGGCAGTTAAAAAGCAAAAACGCAATCGGCGCCCGTGGCCCAGCCAGTGCCACGGGGTATGAGCAGGACCGAAAGTGACCGAAAGTGGGCCGCAAAACCGCAAACATCTTCGCCGCAACCATTGGGCGCTTACGAAACCCAGTACCGTGGTTTGCGACCTCTTTCTATCACGACGATTTGACGTCGATTTGCCCACCTGCGAGCCACGCGGCGCTTTGCCAAATGAGCTTTTGAGAACCATCTCTTACTCGCAAGACCTGCGCCCCCGATCGTGCCCTTGCGATTCCGGCGAAGGCCACCCCGGCACCGTGCCCTTGCGGCGGGGTTGAACCGCGTCCTCTTAGCTCGTTCCCTTGCGAGTGGAAGGTACAAAGGCTGCGAATCAAGCTCGTTTCCTCGCGAGCGCAGACGCCGCCTCCCTTTGGGATGCAAACCTTCAAATAGCAAAGGATGAACAATGGCTATGACCTCTTTTGGGGAAACCCTTACCCGCGAAAAAACCGCCGCTTATGGCGGGTTCGCGGACGCACTCGGTGGCCTAGCTACCGTTGTTCTGGCGATAATCGGATTGGCGGGAGTTCACCAGGCTTTGCTGGTGGCGATCGCCGTCATTGTCTTCGGCGTGGCCTTGATGATCCAGGGCGGGGCAATGTTGTCCGAGTACGCTAGCATTATCTTCCCTCCCGGCGTGAGAGCTCCGGTGGCCAGCCAATTCGGTGGTGGCGACAGCTTGTCGAGCGTATTTCTCGCAGGCGCAGCCGGCATCGTCTTAGGCATATTGGCGCTGCTCAGAATCGAGGCTGGCGGGCTCACTGCTATCGCCTTGATCGTGTTCGGCGGGGCCTTGGTGGTTAGCAGCAAGGCAGTATGGCATCTCTATACGCTCAAGCGTGGCGTCATGATGTCTGGCGTAACCGAATCCGCGCCCGGAAATGAAATTCTGGCTAGCGAAATGGCCTCGGGTTCGGCAGGACTGCAGGCAGTTGCCGGCATCGCTGCGGTTGTGCTGGGCATTCTCGCCCTAGCCGGAACAGGCGTCGACAGTGTGGTCTTGATCCTGGTCGCACTGCTGATCGTCGGCGCGGCGGTCATCTTGAGCGGAAGCGCATGGGGCGGAACGATCATGAGCTTCATGAAAGAGACGACCCCCGAGCCGGGCCATTCCCCCGACACTACTTCACCGCGTCCCAGCGGAGAGTGGAGGGCCTGAGTACTAAAGGATAAGCTGGAACCAGTTGCGCTCTGCCCGGTTCCTCCCGGGCGGGGCGCATCTCGCGCTATTGGCGCGGTCTGCCCCTGAGGCGCCAAATGGCCCTGCCGCGCAGGTACGCTCGCGGCGGCAAAAAAATTATAACCGGCTAGGGGCAGGAACGCATGACATACGAGGGACGCATGACATACGAGGGTGGGACACTTCCATCTATAGACGACGCGGGAAGCGCTCTTCACGCTGAGCGCAGATGGGCGCGACTGCCGGCACGCGCTCTCCGGCCTATTCGCCAGGCAATACTGGTTATCGCCTCTCATCCTGCTCGTCGCGAGTGGACTGAAGCTTCGACTTTGGCCGGTCTCAACGACAAAATTGCCGCGGAATTTAATCTCGGGGCGAAGGCCGACGGGCTTGCGGAACAGGTCATGAAATTGATTGCCGAGCAGCCTGGCGGCCTTGAGACTTTCGGCGAAAAACTCAAGACGTCTGGGGCGGGAGCCCGGGCTGCCTCATGGGGCGGGGGCGTCTGCGCGCCGCTGACGGTGCGCCAGGTAAAGAAATTGGTGGGCACCCCGTTTATCAAGGAGGTCGCCAATTATCTTGAGGTCCCCCAAGGCTTCGCGAGCAAGATTTTGGGCGCCATCATACCGAGGATCCTCGCTCTCTTGGCTGCCCCGGGCGTTAGGCCCGATGAAATTGCAGCCAGCTCCCGAGCCTTTTCTGCTTTGGCGCTCGCGCATTTGCGGCGCTGCGGCGAAGATCAATTTGTTCCAAGCAAGGAGGAGCAGACTCCGCTGCTGAGAACGGAGCTGAGGGGCGCGCGGCTTCGCTTTATAATTTCCATCGCCGCGCTGGCCGTCGCGGCTGGATTGCTTGGAGGCGGATTCCTTGGCTATGCGATCTCATCCGGCGCCGCAAATAATGCTTCGGCCGGAGTCCAAAATAGTGCAAATGCTGCGGCGTTGATCTTTCCTCTCGTATCCGCCGTTAAAGCCCGCGATTTCGCCGGCGACTTCGCCGTCGGGGCGGGGTGGACCAAGAATCTCACGGCGGAGTTCGGCAGTTTTGGCGCTACGGGCTCCAGGGCCTTTCTCGCAGGCAATGTCTTGAACACGGAGCGCGCATCGCCGCACGAAAATAACAGTGCAAGTACCATGACTTCGCCACAGCCGGCTCGATTGCTCGCTCATGCTGGAGATAGACGGGCCGTGCGGAGCAGCAAAGCCAATGCGAGGGCCTTGCACCCGGCAAAAGCGAGCGGAACGACCCACACCTACCACGCGACCTGGAAGAGACACCAGCCCAGTCACCAGCATGTGGGATTTTACGTTTTCAAGCCGTCACACATCGCAGACGCGAGGCCATCGCGAGCGGCTTGACCCTGGCTTGGGACAGCGCTCGCGATCAAAGCTCTTACGGAGGACGCGTTCACCGCCGAGCTTTTTGATCCCGGCACGATCGTATCCTCGAGAGTCTCTTTGGTTGCCTTATGCCCGCCAGCTCGGCTCGCAGGTTTGATTTGCGGCGGCGCTCGGCGCAGAGGCGGGACGCGCTCATGCGCGAGGCCAAGGCATTGGAGTGCCAAAATACATCGAAAGCTCATAAGGGGGCGTCTCCTAATTAGGGGATGCGAGAATAGGAGGATTATGGGTAATCTCAACCTTGGCGAGCCCGCCGCAAGAGTGGAATATTGGTCAAAACGGCGGGCGGGATTTGCCAAGGGAGGTTTCGATGAGCAAAATAGCAGCGAGAAATTCGATTATCCGTTCGCCTTTGCCGCCTCGTCTTTTACCCGTTTCGGCCGCCATGGCTCTGGCATGGTTTGCGCTCTCGCCCGCGGCTCGCGCGGTGAGCCCGCCGCCGGACGGAGGCTACCCAAACCAAAACACCGCCGAGGGCCAAGATGCGCTCAATTCACTCAAAGCCGGCGCAGACAATACAGCGTTGGGTTTTGAAGCGCTCTTTAAAAACACCAGCGGCAGTTTCAACACGGCCACTGGCTCAGCTGCGCTCTTCAGCAACACATCCGGCAGCAATAACACGGCTAACGGTGACGGTGCGCTCGCCCGCAACACATTCGGGGAGAACAACACGGCCACCGGCGCCGGTGCGCTCCTCGGGAACGCCAGCGGCAAGAACAACACGGCCACCGGCGCTTTTGCGCTGAACGTCGCGACCGGTGGCGGCAACACGGCCACGGGTTTTGAGACACTCCTCCACAACACAACCGGCGGCAGCAACACGGCCAACGGCGTTGATGCGCTCAGAAACAACACGACCGGCAGTGGTAACATTGCATTGGGCAACTTTGCTGGTCAGAATCTCACCGTGGGCAGCAACAATATCGATATCGGCAACCCGGGCGTTGCCGGCGAGTCCAACGCAATCCGCATCGGGGCGCCAGCAGTGCACACGGCTACATTCATTGCCGGCATTCGCGGCACCACCGTGCCAAGCGGCATCCAGGTGGTTGTGGGCACCAACGGCCAGCTCGGCACGGTTGTCTCTTCGCAGCGTTTTAAGGAAGCGATCAAGCCGATGGGCAGAGCGAAGCGATCCTTTCGCTGAAGCCGGTCACCTTCCGCTATAAGCACAGACTCGATCCCGAGGGCATTCCGCAGTTTGGTCTGGTGGCCGAGCAAGTGGAAAAGATCAACCCCGCCCTGGTGGCACGCGACCGCCAAGGAAAGGTATTCACCGTGCGCTATGAGGCGGTGAACGCGATGCTGCTGAACGAGTTCCTCAAGGAGCACCGCAAGGTGCAGGAGCTCGAAGTGGCGATCGCGCGGCAGCAGAATGATTTTGCGCAGCAGCAGAAAGAAATTAAGGCTCTCATGGCAAGCCTCAAAGAGCAGACATCGCAATTACAGAAAGTGAGAGCGGCCAGCTTGAAGTGATTAAATTTCGCCACAGACCGATCGGCGAAGGAGCGGCGGCGCGGCCATCAGCCGCAGCTTGCTAAGGGACAGAGGGCGAGACGCCCAAACCGGCGCGCATTCGGCCGATGCGCACCGGAAGTCCATTTGAGCCGTTGCCTTATTCCTGAAATCGTCTGCACTCCGGTCAGCGAAACTAGACTGGCCGCGATACTCCATCCATTACCCCGATGAAACTGACGCCTCCTTTCGGGCGCCGCCCGGCGCACCGATTCACTCGCCTGGGTGCCCAAAAGCGCCAATTTTGAAGATTTTGACTTGCTAACATCCGTCAAACCGCTAATCTCAACCTTGTCAGCCCCGCCAAAGGGCGAAAATGGCCAAAGCGGCGGGCGGGGCTTAACCAAGGGAGAGGTTAAGATGAGAACAACGCTTACGAGAAATCCGGTTCGCCGTTCACCTTTGTCGTCCCGCCTTGTACCCGTCCCGGTTGCCATCGCCTTAGCATCACTTGCGCTCTCGCCCGCGGCTCGTGCGGTGAGCCCGCCGCCAGACGGAGGCTACGCAGGCAACAACACCGCCGAGGGCACGGATGCGCTCAATTCACTCAAAGCCGGCGCAGACAATACAGCGTTGGGTTTTGAGGCGCTCTTGAAAAACACCAGCGGCGGTTTCAACACTGCCACCGGTGCAGATGCGCTCATTAGCAACACGATCGGCCGCAACAACACGGCCACCGGCGCTCATGCACTGGGTTCAAACACACTCGGCAATCTCAACACCGGCGACGGCTTTAATGCGCTCTTAAACAACACGACCGGTCTCCGCAACATTGCGTTGGGCTTTGACGCCGGTCAGAATCTCACCACCGGCAGCAACAATATCGATATCGGAAACGGCGGTATTGCCGGCGAATCGAGCAAAATCCGCATCGGGGCGCCAGGAGTGCAGACGGCTACATTCATTGCCGGCATTCGCGGCGCCACCGTGCCAAGCGGCATCGAGGTGGTTGTGGGCACCAACGGCCAACTCGGCACGGTTGTCTCTTCGGCGCGTTTTAAGGAAGCGATCAAGCCGATGGGCAAGGCGAGCGAAGCGATCCTTTCGCTGAAGCCGGTCACCTTCCGCTATAAGCGCCAGCTTGATCCCGAAGGCATCCCGCAGTTTGGCTTGGTGGCCGAGCAAGTGGAAAAGGTCAACCCCGCCCTTGTGGCCCGCGATCACCAAAAAAAGGTATTTACCGTGCGCTATGAGGCGGTGAACGCGATGCTGCTGAACGAGTTCCTCAAGGAGCATCGCAAGGTGGAGGGGCTGGAAGCAGCGATTGCGCGGCAGCAGAAGGAAATCAATGCTCTCTCGGCAAGCCTCAAGCTCCAGGCATCGCAAACCCGGAAAGTAAGAGAAGCCAGTTCGAACTGAGCAAAGCCGGCTAAAAGCTGACTCGCCGTTGCGAGGAGCGAACCGCGAGCGGCGGCAACGCCGAAAGCGAAGCGTCCGGCCGCAGCGATTCGGCG
>JAFMSB010000227.1 GCA_017353815.1 Methylocapsa sp.
GGCACCCCCTGGAAGGGGAGAGTTCCGGTGGTCTCATGCATTGTCTTGGTGAGCAGCGAGGGAGCGTTTAGAGAACGCGGAAACGCTTGAAATCGAAGACGTTCGCCCGGATCCGCCGCTTGCTCACCCGTCTGGCCAGCGAGGGCGGCGGCGGCGGGCTGGCGGCCAATCCTTTTTGGGGACTCGAGCCTCGGGCCGCCGCTTTTAAGCGCGCGCGTCATCTTCTTGAGCCGTGTCATGTATAAATGTAAATGTCTGGATTTGATTGCCACTGCGCGATCGCATCTTCCCTCGCCGCTTGGCGGCGGGCCTGGCGAGCGGAGCGCCGTTATTAAGGATGCGAGCTTCGCTCGCGCCGGGAAAGCCGGTCCATAGCCCGTTGCATAGGGCGTCTCAAAGGCGCCCGTCGCAAGCGGCGGGCTATGCAACGGGCGTTGTTGCAAACGCCCTATGGCATCCTTGACAACAGCAACTCCGCCGCGCCGATAATGGCCGCCGCGGGATGAAAGGATGAATCCGGCATTGTCCGGCGGATCAAATCCAGACTTTATACTCATCATGTTCACCCATCATGCCGACGCAGCGGTTGCCCTCCTGCCAGCTCTCGTGCTGCTTCGCTGCCAGGTCTCTCACGAGCCGCGGGCAGCTCCCTCATTGGGGAAGATCGGAACTCGCGCCCGCCGCCTTATCTCCTCGTTGGGCCGCCGCAGCATGTCCGCCGGCTTCCTGTTCCTGTGGCGGCCTGCGGCGGCGAAAAATATGTCAACGCCTCGTCGATGTTCTCCCCGGCCCGCCGCCAGCTTGGCGCAGCGGCCCTGCCGGCGCTCGATCCACGCCTTGAGACCGGCACGCGCCTCCTTGACGGTGCGGCGCGCGAGAGCCAGCCGGGCTCCTTGAGACAATCGCCGCCGCGCTTTCGCGGCAGATGATCGATAGCGTTCCTTAAAAAACGGACGCCGCAGCGTTGCCACGCCGCCTCCGGCAAGCACTCGCGAATGGCCTTCTTTAGAGCGAATTCCGCAAAAGTTGACAGACTTTTGCGGCCAGAATTCGCTCCAGCTTATTGATTTGGCGCGATTTCTTATCGCTCGCATAATTCCATGCGGGCGAAAAGCGCGCTAGCCCATCACGGCCGCCGGAGACGGCGGACTCAACGCCGTGCAAGCCGCGCTCGTTAAGGCCTGTGAGAAAGTCCCGCCAGCTCGACCGGCTTTCGCGGTTGGAAAGCTCGGCGCCCAGGATCTGGCCGCGCCCTTTCCAATCGATTCCAGCCGCGACAAGCACGGCCTGCGGCTGGCTCACGTGATCCACGCGAACCTTTTCGTAACGTGCGTCGAGAACCAAATAGGGAAACGGCTCGCAGAGCGCCGGCGCGCAAAGCGGAAGAGCTCACCATCGAGCTTCTTTGCGATCGTTGAGATCGGCGATGCCGGAAAGGAATGCCCGATGCGCTCTTCCATGAGCACCTTCACTTTCCGCGCCGAAGCGCCCTGAACATACATCTCCGCCGGCGCCGCGAGCAGCGCTTTGCCGGAGCGCGTGTCGAGCGCCTGAACAACCCGGCCGAGACCCGCTCCTGGCGGTCCTGCGGGATACGCAGCTCAATCTTTCCAAGCCGCGTCACGAGCCCTTGGGTGGAAAAGCCCGGGCGGTAGCCGGGCCTGCCGCCCGTCCGCTCGCCTCGAGGCCCTGCCAGCTCCCGTCATCCCGGCTTCGCGCACTTCATGCAACACGCTTGCTCCTTGCGACCCCGGCGCCGCAAAAACCCTTCGCTTTGCTCCCGTCAGGGCGCTCCAGGGCTTTTGCTATCGCTCCGCTCCCGATTTACCAAAAGCGCCTCTTTCGCTCACTTTGCGACGGTCCTGTCTTCAACCTCGATCATGGCGGTCTTCTCCCAACAACCACCCAGCCCGCCATGACCGCCGCGCCACAAAAGCCCGGCTCAAGATTTCGCCGAACCTTCAGCACCACAGCAAACCAGAGCACAATCCGCGTGCATCTGGGCCAAAGCTGCAATAAGGTGCGGCTATGGGGCAGAACCATGGACTCCGGCGGCTCGCGCGCAGGCGTTGGCCCATGCGAGGTCTAGCCGCGGCCGCGCCGGCGGGACTGGCGATTTTTCTCGTCTTTGCGGCCGCTTGCCCCGCGCGGGCCCAATTTGACCCATTTGGCTGGTTCGAACAGCTGTTCCAGCCAAGGCGGCCGCCGCCGCATCTGGGAAAATCTTCGCCCGAGATTCGCCGCGCGAGACCCGAGACCCGTCCACCAAAGCCAAGATCAAGCCATGCGGCGCGCGGAAGCGAGGCCGCAAAGCCCAAGGTGCCCCCCCGCTACTTCGTCGCGGTCCTCGGCGATAGCCTTGGCCAGATGCTGGCACAGGGATTGGCCGAGGCCTTCGAGGACAGGCCCGAGGTCGCCATTCTGCGCAAGGCCAAGGAAAACTCGGGCCTCGTGCGCGATGATTATTACGACTGGAACAAGGAGGCCGCTGCCCTTCTGTCTAGCAACGAAAAGATCGATTTTGCCGTCATGCTAATTGGGTGCAACGACCGGCAAGCGCTGCGCGATGCGAGCGGCAGCTATGAACCGCGGACGCCGGAATGGCAGACAGCCTATGCGCAGCGGATCGAAGCGATCGCGGGGTTGTTTCGCGACAAAAAAATCCCGCTGCTGTGGGTGGGGCTGCCCATCATGAAGAATGCTGCGCTTTCCGCGGATGCGATGGCCTTCAACGAGTTTTACCGCGCTTATGCGGAAAAGGCAGGTGCCACCTATCTCGATATTTGGGAAGCATTCGCTGACGAGTCTGGCCAGTATACTGCTGCAGGCCCCGACATCAACGGCCAGATTGTGCGGCTGCGGACCGGCGATGGTATTCATTTTACAAAGGCTGGGGCGCGGAAGCTCGCCCATTTCGTTGAACCCGCAATCCGCCGCAATCTGGATGAGGTCTTGCCTAAGGAGGCGCCAGCCGCAGTTCCCGGGGCCGTGCCGGAGGCATCGGCTGCGCCCGAAAATCCGGCGAACGAAGGAGCGCCAAAGCCGAAACCGGCCGTGGGCCCCATTCAATCCTTGACCAGCCCAACGCTTTCGCCGGGCGGAGAGCTTGCGACGCGGCTGACCTCGGCCAAGAACAACGACGCCCAGATGGTCATCGAGCAGACCCTCGAGCAAGGTAAGCCGCTTCCACCCAAGCCAGGACGGGCCGATGATTTTTCCTGGCCGAGGAATTGAGCCTTCTATTGCGACATTTGAATCGAGTCCGCTGCAAAAAAATTTGGCTCCTTGTTCGATCATGGCGGAACGTAACGCCCTGTTGCCGCGTTACTCGTCCGGCAACCGCTGCCGCATCTTCGCCACATCTTCGAACGGGGAAACCGGGTGATGTTCCATTTTTCCAAAATGCGCCCCTGCGCTATTAGTTCTGTTGCCGGGCTTGCCGCTGTTCTCGCGACCAGTGCCAATGCTTTTGATAACAGCTCGGCGCTGGGCTTTGTGAACGGCTACGTCCGTCCGGCCAATTTGCAAACCGAACTTCGCCGCGACGTGGCGCCAACCCGTGCACTCGTCGATGATCCGACGCGCTCCCGGGTTGGGACAATTACAATCGACACCAAGAGCCGCTTTCTTTATTTCTCCATGGCGGGCGGCAAGGCGCTACGCTACGAGGTTGGCGTGGGGCGCGAGGGCTTTGCATGGTCGGGCCATGCACATATCGGGCGCAGAGCCGAATGGCCTTCGTGGACTCCACCAGCCGCAATGCGGCTGCGCCGTCCCGAGCTGCCGCCGGTCATGGAGGGCGGAATCGACAATCCGCTCGGCGCCCGCGCGATCTATCTCTATAATGAGCACGGCGATACAATGTTCCGCATCCACGGCACCAATGAGCCAAACACAATCGGGCGTGCGGTCTCCTCCGGTTGCATTCGTCTGTTAAACGAGGATATCATCGACCTTTATTCACGGATCAAAGTGGGCACGCCTGTCGTCGTACTCTGACGGACTGGGAATTTGAAGTGTTAGGCCGGTTTGGCGGCTTGCCAAACCGGCTTATTTTTGCTTTTAAAATCGACTCAAAGAAGCGCGCAGATCGTTCAAATGCATGCGGCCGCGTTTCCCAGCCCTTCAGCAAAAAATGCATCATTTGGTGCATA
>JAFMSB010000228.1 GCA_017353815.1 Methylocapsa sp.
CTCGCAACCTATTCGGCCGGGCTGGGCCTGCCCTTTTTGTTGGCCGCGCTCGCGTTCGAGCCATTTTTGCGTGCCATCAAGCGTTTTCGACCCTATTTTATTGTGACCGAACGCATCATCGGCGTTCTTCTCGTGGCCACGGGCATAGCTTTCTTGACGGGCTCTCTCCAGAATCTCTCATCGTGGCTGTTACAGAATTTCCCTGGCCTCGCGAATCTGGGATGATCGTTTCTCTACCCGCGCTGCCCCTGGAGGAGCGATATTGAGGCAAGATAAATTTCCGGCTGCGGCAGGCAAGCCGGCGGGGATCGGCGCATCCATGGGCGGCGCAACTCTCGAAGGCCCGGATGAAGCCGCTTTCCGGGAGGCGATGAGCCGCATCGCCGCTTCTGTCCACATCGTGACGACAAATGGACCGGCGGGACTTGCCGGAATTACCGCGACCGCCGTCGCTTCCGTCACGCTCGAGCCGCCGATGATGCTTTTTTGCATAAGCAAGACCTCGCCATCGGCGGCGCGCATGCGGGCGAATGGCGTCTTTTGCATCAACACGCTCGCTGCGGCGCATGAGCCGCTTGCGGATGTCTTTGCCGGCCGCACGGGCCATCGGCTGGGCGGCCGGTTCACCCAGGGGGAATGGACAAAGCTGGCAACGGGTTGTCCCGTTCTGCGCGGCGCCGCTGCCGTCTTCGATTGCCGGCTCACCGAGGCAAAGGAGGTCATGACGCATCTGATCATGATCGGCACGGTCGAAGCCATCGCCTGTGGCCCCGAGGGAGGCGGGCTCACCTATGCCCGGCGCAAATACGGAATCGCGTGAATGAATCCGGGCAGATTCTTGCGCGCTTTCCTATCGCTCGGCCGATTCCAGCCGGGCGGAGAGCACGCTAGACTAGCCTCCGGGCAGCCTAAACGAGGACAAAGATGCCGCCCCCGCCGGGAGCCGTGCCGGACGGGAAACGCGGGTTCGCGGAGGTAGCTGGGAAAGGGGCAGGCGGTTTGCAACGCGCGGGCCTGAGGGCCCGTCAAATTCCCTGGAGCCGCAGGTTGTGCGGCGCCAGGGAACTGTTTCGGTAAGGCTTACGCCGCTTTCACCGTATCGGCCGGCTTTACGCTTGCCGGGGCGATCGGGATCTGGCGCGGTTTCTGAGCTTCGGGAAGTTCACGCAGGAGATCGACGTGAAGCAGACCGTTCTCCAGCGTCGCGCCTGTGACCTGCACATGGTCGGCGAGCTGGAACCGCCGCTCGAACGCGCGGGCGGCAATCCCCTGATAAAGAATTTCCCGGCTGCCTGCTTCGCCTTCGTTCTCGCGCTCGCGCGAACCGCGGATCGTCAGGCTATTTTCCTTGGTCTCGATCGAAAGCTCGCTGGGGCTAAATCCCGCCACCGCAACCGAAATCCGGTAAGCGTTTTCGCCCGTGCGCTCGATATTATAAGGCGGGTAGGACGGCGCGGCTTCAAATCCCGCGGCCTGGTCGAGCATATTGAACAGCCGGTCGAAACCGATCGTCGACCGGTAGAGGGGAGAAAGATCAAACTGGCGCATCTCATGCTCCTCCTTGAATGAAGCGAGGTGTTGCACAAAACTTCTTTTCCAAGCAGAACAGCCGCCTGCCAGCACTCTATTGGCTGCACCTTGCGTCTCTTCTGCTCGCGCGTCCGCGAGATCGGCCCGCGCGCAATTGATGTGGGGTCAGGGTCTGGCTTTGCAAGAGGCGCGGCAGCTGCAAATTTTCGCTACCGCCGGGAGGGCAGCCGCCCGCCGCGCCACGAGGGTGAGCATCGATGCAATTGAGCACGACCGAAGCCAATCCGGAGCCGCCCGGCGCCAATGTGTTAGAAATCGTAACTCGCGATAAAGTAACCCTTCGGGCAGCCTATTGGAATTGCGGCGATGTCTGTTCGGGGACAGTCGCTATCCTTCCGGGTCACGCGGAATTCATCGAGAAATATTTCGAGGTCATCGGCGAATTGCTTAGCCGGGGCTTCGACGTTGCAATCTTGGACTGGCGCAGCCAAGGGCGCTCGCAGCGCCTCGCCAGGAATCCGCACAAGGGGCATACCGGGAATTTCCGCGCCTATGAGCGCGATCTCGATGCCTTCGCGGAACAAATTCTCGCGCCATTCTGCCGCCCTCCCTGGTACGCGCTTTGCCACTCCATGGGCGGTGCGATCGCGCTTGCGAAGGCGCGCACCGGCCACTCCCCTTTTTCGCGGCTGGTTCTCACTTCGCCGATGATCGACCTTTATGGGCTTCGTTTCCGCCGCTCCATAGAGGCGCTGGCCCGGGCGCTCGTATGGTTCGGCCAGGGCCGCCGTTTTGTGCCAAGAGGTGCCCGGCACTCGCATGCGTTGGACCGTTTCGAGGCAAACATCGTCACCTCCGATCCGGTACGTCACGCCAGAACGGCGGAGATTGTGAAAGCTGCACCTTATCTGGCAATTGGCGATCCGACAATCGGCTGGCTCAATGCGGCCTTTCGCCTCATGCGAAGGTTCAGAGAGCCGGAATTCCCGCGCCGGCTTTTGACGCCGGTCTTGATCGTCGCTGCAGGCTCCGATCATTTGGTCGATAGCGCCGCAACCGAAGAATTCGCCCAGCTGCTTAAGGCAGGCAAATGCATCACCATTCCGGGCGCGAAACACGAGATCCTCATGGAACGGGAACCGTTCCGCGAACTCTTCTGGGCCGCTTTCGATGCGTTTCTTCCGGGCGAGGGGTCTGCGCACGATCAGTTTCGGGGCGAAGAAGATACCGCCAGCATCGCGGGTGCAGGGCAGCGCCAGCTGGGGAGAGGCGGCCGGTGAAGGGGCAGCAGCCGGCAGGAAACCGGCAGAAGGCGGCGGCTGATTCTGCAATGCCGCGCAAAATCTTAGAGCAGGCGGAATGAACGGCAGGAGAGCCGATCCAGCCTCGAACCGGCCCGCGCTCGTAACCGGCGCGGCGAAGGGAATTGGCCGCGCAATCGCGGAGCGCCTTGGACGCGAGGGCCACCCCATCGTGCTTCATTCCAGCCCGAGATCGCTCGCGGGAGCCAAGGCCGCCGCTGCAAATATTTGCGAGTTTGGCGGCAAGGCCCGGGCCTTGGCCTGCGATCTGAGCGAACCTTATCAGGCCTCCCGCCTCCTGCCCGAGGCTGCGGAGATTTTTGGGCCGCTTGCTCTGCTCGTCAACAATGCCGCGATATTCGAGGCCGATGTGGCATTAAGCTTCGAGCGCGGCCGTTTGGAACGGCATCTGGCCGTGAATTTAATCGCCCCGCTTCTCCTTGCGCGCGATTTTGCCGTGCAGGTTCCAGCCGGAACGGAGGCCGCAATCGTCAATCTTATCGATCAGCGCGTATTGCGCCCGACGCCGCAGTTTTTCTCTTACAGTTTAAGCAAGTCGGCTCTCTTTGCGGCAACCCGGACCATGGCGCAGTCCTTTGCGCCGCTCGGGATAAGGGTCAATGCGGTTGGACCCGGCCCCGTCTCGCCCAATGTGAGCCAGGGTGAAGCGGGCTTTCTGCAGGAAGTGCAGGGCCTGCCTCTTGCCCGCGGCGCAATATGCCCGGGCGATATCGCCGATGCCGTCATTTTTCTTGCCGCCGCGCGCAATATCACCGGGCAGATGATTGCGGTCGACGCCGGCCAGCACCTCGCTTGGGAGACCCCGGACGTCGTCATTTAAGCTGTCAAAGTAGTTTTGCTGCCTGCGCCGCCTAGACGCACTGCTTCCCCTTGGCATCCCTTTGGGCTTGCCGGTATGCCAGGGCGCCGCTAGAGAGCGCCATAGCTACTCGTGTTTTGCCGACAGCCGAAGATGCCGGGATTTGCTTGCTTCTGAGAGTTCAATAACACAGTCGCGCTCTTGACCGGCTTTCTCGTGAGGCGCGTGGAAGCGGGGCCGCAAGGCATCGGCCGCCGCGCACCGGCGCCACTCATTGCGAAGGCTTTCGACAATGGCTTTGAGATCGCGGCCGTCGAGCGCCTCGGGCGGATAAATGTTTTAATAAGCTTCTTAAGCACATTTTTGCTTAAACTTAATCGTCCAGTTACCGCAATTTCGAATATCGCTTCACTGAAGATATTTTCAAACGGCTGCAATTTTTTAAAGATTGAAAGATGAGCGGCATTTATGCACGTCTGCGCGAGGAGCGAAAAGACGACGA
>JAFMSB010000229.1 GCA_017353815.1 Methylocapsa sp.
CGCACCCGCTAAGTTCTTCGCTGGCTTGAAGCTTACGCCTCATTCGGCTACCGCAAAGCGTTGCCAATCGCAAAAGACTGGAGAAACCGATGCCGCAATGGCCCGTTTATGGCGAAATTTCTGGCCCGCTTGTCATGATCGGCTTTGGCTCGATCGGCAAGGGCACGCTGCCACTGATCGAACGGCATTTCAAATACGACAAATCGCGGTTCACCGTGATCGATCCGGAGGACAAGGACCGCCATCTTCTTGACGAGCGCGGCATCGCCTTCCTGCACAAGGCTATCACCCGCGAAAATTTCGTCCCGCTGCTCAAGCCGCTTCTCACGGAGGGCAGCGGCCAGCCGTTCGTTGTCAATCTCTCCGTCGAGGTTTCTTCATCTGCGGTCATGCGGCTTTGCCACGAGACTGGCGCGCTCTACGTCGATACCGTCGCCGAGCCTTGGCCAGGGTTTTATACCGATTCACGGCTGACCGCCTCGGAGCGTTCGAATTATGCCCTGCGCGAACAAGTTCTGGAATTGCGCCGCGCGTTGGGCGAAGGGCCTGCGGCGATTTCCTGCTGCGGCGCAAACCCCGGCATGGTATCATGGTTCGTCAAGCAGGCGCTGCTCAATGTCGCCGCCGATTGCGGAATTCGCGCCGCTGAGCCTTGTTCGCGCGAGGATTGGGCGAGGCTCGCGCAGAAACTTGGCGTCAAGGGCATCCATATCGCCGAATGCGATACCCAGCGTGCCGCGGCGCCAAAGCCGCGCGGGGCTTTCGTGAACACTTGGTCAGTCGCGGGCTTTGTGTCGGAAGGTATGCAGCCTGCCGAACTCGGCTGGGGCACGCATGAAAAGCACATGCCGCTCGAAGGCAAGCGGCACGGCTTTGGGCCGGGCTGCGCTATCTATCTGATGCGGCCGGGCGCAGGCACGCGGGTGCGCTCATGGACTCCTACGGCCAAAGCGCAACACGGCTTTCTCATCACGCACAACGAGTCGATCTCGATCACGGATTTCCTGACCTTGCGCGAGAATGGCGCGGTCACCTACCGCCCGACCTGCCATTACGCCTACCGCCCGGCGGACGACGCCGTTCTGTCGCTCGACGAAATGGCCGGGGCGCAATGGCGCCAGCAGGAAAAGGCCCATATTTTAGACGAGAACGAGATTGTGGATGGGATCGACGAACTCGGCATTATGCTTTATGGGCATGCGAAAAACGCCTATTGGTACGGCTCGCAGCTTTCGATCGAAGAGACGCGGCGGCTCGCGCCTTATCAAAATGCGACGGGCCTTCAGGTCAGCTCGGCGGTGCTTGCAGGCATGGTGTGGGCGCTCGAAAATCCACAGGCTGGCATTGTCGAAGCCGATGAGCTCGATTTCCGCCGCTGCCTCGAATTGCAGCGCCCCTATCTTGGGCCGGTGATCGGAAAATACACTAGCTGGACGCCGCTCGAGGGCCGTTCCGCGCTCTTTCCCGAGGATATTGACAAGGCGGATCCGTGGCAGTTCAAGAATGTGCTCGTAAGATGAGCGGCGCGAGGCCCTTGCCGGAGTTAGATGAAGCACGCGATGGATGGTAGTCACGAACAGCAGCATGATCCTGCCGGCCATGAGGCCGCACCGGTTTCGCGCCTGCCTCTCGTCAGCGTCATCATCGTCAACTACAATTACGGCCGCTATTTGCGGCAAGCTTTCGAATCGGTCGCTGCCCAGACCTATCCGAACATCGAGTGCATCGTTGTCGACAACGCCTCGACCGACGAGAGCCCCGACATTCTCCGTGCCATCGAGCTGGAGTCTCCGGCCAGAATAATCCGGCGCAACGATAATGGCGGCCAAAGCCTCGCAGCGCAGGAAGGATTTAGGGAAAGCACCGGCGAATACGTCGTCTTTGTCGATGCCGACGATTATCTGCTCGATGCTTTCGTCGAGACCCACGTCTTTGTTCATTTATCGCTGCGCATTCCCGTGGGCTTTACCTCCTCGGACATGTTTCAAGCCGTCGGGTCCCGCCTGGTCGTCGGCACAATTGCGTATATGAGCGACTTCATACGCTCTGGCCGGGGACAGAGGCCGCATCTGTTGCGGCGGGTGGATGAAGCCGCTCCGCATGTCTGGATGCTCCGGGACCCAGGAAGAGCCATTGAAACGCAAGTGCATCTTGTCGAGCCGCGCGATTCGGGCGATTGGATGTGGTCGCCAACATCGGGGAACTGCTTTCGCCGCGACGCGCTTCAGCTCGTCATGGACAATCCGAATTTGCCATCGCTGCGCAGCTGCACGGATTCTTATCTCCTTCGCGCTGTCAACGTCATCACGGGCAGCGCCGTGATCGACCGCCCGTTAGGCGTCTACCGCCTGCATGGAATGAATGTCTTTTCCAAGCACCCGCATCTCAATGGTGTGGTGAGTTACGACCGGGGAGGGTCAGCCGACCATAATCAAACTGGGCGCAAGATGATCATCGATCATCTCGTAGCGAATGCAGCGCTGTTCGTGAAAAAAATGTACTCACCAAGAAATTATTTGGACGCGCTCAAGGCGCTGGACGAGTCATGGCCGCGCCTTCCCTCCAATGTGCCCGGCTGCCGCAGCTATCTTTCGGGCCAGGTTGTCACCGAAGCTCCTGCGCTCTCTTCCGCGCTTGGTCCATTTTACTTTCTCGTTTTATTGAAGCGGCTGAGGGCTTCACCTGTCGCCCTCATGAGGGCGTGGGCACGATCTTGGGCGAGTCGCAAGAAGCACAAGCGCAATTGAGCGCGATCATAACGCCCCGGCCTAATGGCCCGCAAAAAGTTTTGTTCCTGCGGCGGTGCTTTTTCCCTGCTCGCGCAAGAGCGCGTCAAAATAGGCGATCGTGGGGCCCAATCCCTCGGCAAGCTCAATCGCCGGGAGCCAGCCAAGAAGGCTTTCGGCTAGAGCGATGTCCGGCTGGCGCTGCTTCGGATCGTCCTCAGGCAAGGGCTTATGGACGAGCTTCGATCTCGATCCGGTGATTGCGATGATTTTTTCGGCAAGTTCCAGGATCGAGAATTCCCGCGGGTTGCCGAGATTGATTGGCCCCGTAACATCCGCGGGCGCACTCATGAGCCGCACGAGCCCGTCGATGAGATCCGCCACATAACAGAACGACCGGGTTTGCGTGCCTTCGCCGTAAATCGTTATGTCTTCGCCAAGGAGTGCCTGGCAAATGAAATTTGAAACGACGCGGCCATCATCCGGGCGCATATTTGGGCCATAGGTATTAAAAATCCGCGCGACCTTGATGTGCAGCCCATGCTGGCGGCGGTAGTCGAAGAAAAGCGTTTCGGCACAGCGTTTTCCCTCATCATAGCAAGACCTGCTGCCGATCGGATTGACATTGCCCCAGTAGTCTTCGCGCTGAGGATGTACAGTTGGATCGCCATAAATTTCCGAGGTGGAAGCTTGCAGGATCGGCACCTTGAGCCTCTTGGCGAGGCCAAGCATGTTTATTGCGCCGGAAACACTGGTTTTCGTTGTCTGAACCGGATCCCACTGATAGTGGATTGGAGAAGCAGGACAGGCGAGATTATAGATCTCGTCCACCTCGACAAAGAGCGGGAATGTAACATCATGACGAAGCAGTTCGAACCGCCTATTGTCGAGCAGTCCCTCGATGTTCCGGCGCATGCCGGTGAAAAAATTGTCGACGCACAAAACATCGTGCCCCTCGCCGAGCAGGCGGGCGCAGAGATGCGATCCAAGAAAACCCGCCCCGCCGGTGATGAGGATCCGCTTCTGGCCAAACAGCACGTCTTGCCCTCACAATGCGATCGATCTTGAAGAAAGACCCCGGCGAAATATCACTGGGCAGGTTCCAGTCGCGGACGTTCAGAACAGCAAATTACCAATATGCGGTGATGGTTTCATGGAATTGATCTTCCTCGATGCCGGGCTGACGAACAAAGCCGGGCATAGCTACAAGATTGCAAGGGAGCTATCCCAATATTTGTGCCGCCGCAAGCTGCCGCACCACATATTTGGGCTGCACAGCCTCGAGTCTTCGATTACGGCAGAAACAGGCGCGATCCCTCATTTCCGGCGCTCTCTTTATGACAGCGAAAATTTTTCATGGCGCGACAAGTGGCTCCGGGCCGTTGCCGCGTTTATTAAGCCGGCGCCGAAAGGCCGC
>JAFMSB010000230.1 GCA_017353815.1 Methylocapsa sp.
TCCATTGCGTAATAGGAGCTGCCCCAGCGGTCTTGATCGCCGGCCCGCCGCCCCGCGTCTATCAGGCGGCGGATATCCGCATCGGGCAAGACTTAACAATCGCGCGCAACGTTATCGGGCTTCTCTTTGATGGCCAGGCCATGCAATACGGTACGTTGAAAATCGGCCGGCAAGTCCTTCCGGTGCAGCTTCCAGGCGGAATTGAGCGCGGCCTTTCGATTGGTGACGATGCGGTTTTTGTTGTGGCCTTAAAATCGCTTGGCAGCCCATTAACCCACGGGCCAACGCGGGCTCGCGCAGGCTCGCCAGCGGCTTTTCCGCTATTTCGTGGCAGTACAGTCTCTCAAAGCAAGATCTCTGATCGCACGGCGGAGCTTAAGCATGCTACTTACTGTGGGAGGCGGGCTAGCTCCTACCCCCCTCCTAAGACTGTGCCTAGAAATTGGGGAGCTAGGAGTGCATCTCGCAGCAAAATTATTGACACAAGAGTGCAAGAAGCCCATTTTGGATTTGCTCTCGCCGATGCTCACAAGAGCCGTTCGGGAGCAGAAGGTGCCTTCTTTTAGCAACCCATCGGATCCACCAGCATGGAGACGACTCCACCGGGACAGTGTAGCGGGCCCCCTATTGCGGGGTCAGGCGGCGCGAAAGTCTGAATGCCGGGCTGGAGCGCCGCCATCCTCAACTTGCGACTTCAATACGCAAGAGTATCCGCAAAGGCCAAGCGGCGTTATTCTTGCAAATAGAGTCTGCAATCATCGCAGATCGCTTCGCAAATCGAAGCTGAGCCCCGAAGTTGCTTGAGCGCACCGGGGCTCGTTGCATTTTATATGGCTGGTTATATGGCTGGCCGCGCCTCCACAGTGTTCACTGCGCCGCGAATTGCCGCGGTCTTACCGCAACGCCCGTATTTGCCGGGGGTTTAAATCCATCCGCCAACCGCCGCTGCTGCCGGACCTCCGCGATTCGCAGGAGCACGCGGCGCAAAGTGGGGTTTGACCCTGGGAGCCATGTGCGTCTATTTGAGTGACTGCTGCGCACCAGCTGCACGCCGCCGCTGAGGGCGACTGGCGGCGGCCCCGGTTGGTCAGGCAATTTTGCCGAATTCGAGCATGGCTGATGACCAGGGATTCATTCATCCGCATTGCGGGTCTCGATGAGCTTCACGGCGACGGTCCGCACGCGCTATCGGCGAACGAATTCGACATTGCCGCTGTGCACACACCCTCCGGATGGCGGGTATTTGAGGGGCATTGCCCGCACCAGGGTGCATTGCTTGGCGAAGGTGAGCTTGATGGCGATAAGCTCGTCTGCCGCAACCACCGCTGGCGCTTCAGCGTCGAATCGGGCCAGCGCGAGGATGGGCCGGAATGTCTCTTCTCTTGTCCGGTGATCGAACAAGACCGGGCTCTCTTCGTCGACATCTCGAAGCTTTCGCGCCAAGCAACCAGCACTGTTGCGACGCGAACGCTAGAGGATCTGCCGGGTCCGCCCGCATTGCCTTTCGTGGGCAATACACATCAACTCAATTTGAAGAAGCTGCACCTCAATTTCGAACACTGGGCGGCCCGGTATGGCCCGGTGTACCTGATCCGGAGGGGATCAGTGCCGATGGTCGTGATCTCTGATCCAGTGTGGAGCAATCAGGTGCTGCGGTCGCGGCCAGAGGCTTTCAGGCGTGACTCGAGCTTCCATGAAATATTCTCGGAAATGGGCATCGATGGCGTTTTTTCAGCAGAGGGCAGCGCCTGGCGCAGGCAGCGCAAACTCGTTATGTCCGCCTTGGCCCAGCGCCACCTGCATGGTCTTTACCCCAAGCTCCAAACGGTCGCCGCCCGTCTCAAAAAGCGCTGGGAGATGCTGGCGGAGGCCGGCACGCCGGTCGATATTGTTGCCGAACTCCAGCGCTTCACCGTGGATGTCACCACGCTGATCACCTTTGGCCACGACGTCAATAGCGTCGAGAAGGGGGACGACATCATCCAGCGCAAGCTCGAATTGGTGTTCCCAGAATTCATCTTCCGGTTATTCGCGTTGATCCCGCTTTGGAGGTTTATCAGGCTCCCCAAGGACCGCCGCCTGGACCGCGCTCTTAGCGAATTGCGAGCATGGCTGAGCCGTCTCGTCGCCGCCGAGCGTGCCCGCCTTGCCGCCGAACCTGAGCGTGCCGCCGCGCCGTCAAATTTGCTCGAGGCGATGGTCTCGGCGCGCGATGAGGAGGGCAGGCCTTTCCGCGATGAGGTCATTTTCGGAAATCTCATGACAATGTTGCTCGGAGGCGAAGATACGACGGCCTATACTTTAAGCTGGGCCATCCATGAGCTCTGCCAAAGCAAAGAGTGGGTGTCGGAGCTGAGGCAAGAGGCCGATGCGCTCTTTCCGCATTCAGACGTGCCTGGCAATATCGAGATCGCGCATAAACTCGCCCGGGCGGGCGCGGTCGCCAACGAAACCATGCGGCTTCGCCCGGTCGCCCCGATCGCTGCCATCCTCGAAGCCAATTTTGAGACCGTGGTCGGCGATGTGCGCGTGCCGGCGGGAACGCGCGTTGTGGTGCTATCGCGCCCGGCGGCATGCAGTGCGGATCATTTCGCCGAGGCTCAATCATTCCGGCCCGGCCGCTGGCTCGGTGAAGCCGAAGGGGCCCATGACCTATCGGCACATATTCCCTTTGGCTCAGGCCCGCGGATTTGCCCTGGCCGCAGTCTCGCATTGCTTGAGATGAAGCTTCTGCTTGCCATGCTCTACAAAAACTTTGATGTTGAACGCCTGGGCAAAACGGAAGACGTCACGGAAGTCTTCGCATTCACGATGTTTCCCGTTGGCCTAAACGTGCGATTGCATCGCCGCCATATCGCATGACCTCGATCGCATAACCATGCAATAAGCCGCCGCTGGTTCCCGCATCTTTACGTTTTCTTTATGCGGGCGTCTCGCTTTCCGAATAGCGTCCTTATAGCTTCCGCGCTATTTCTTGGCAGGCAATCCGCGAAATGGGAGCGGCTTATGCCCGATCTTATCTTTCTTGCCCTAGGCTGCTTTCTATGCGCCCTAATGGCCGCTTATGCGCATGCCTGCAGGCGCCTTTGAAGGAGCTTGACATGGTGGAGCCCTTAATCGGCCTGATGGCCGCTATCCTGCTCGGTATTTATCTCGTCTATACGTTGCTTCATCCCGAAAAATTCTAAGGGAGCCGGGCATCCCCGGTGCAAACACATGACAGCCATTGGGCTTGCGCAAATCGCAATCGTCCTCGTTGCGGTCATCGCCGCAGCCATTCCGCTTGGCCCCTATATCGCAAGAGTGCTGGGTGGCGAACGCACCTTCCTCTCGCCGGTCTTTGCCCCGGTCGAGCGCGTATTCTACAAACTTTCTGGAGTCGATCCGGCGCGCGAGCAGGGCTGGCTTGCCTATACAATGTCGATGCTCGCCTTCAGTCTCGCCGGGTTTTTGTCGCTTTACGCCTTGCAGCGGCTGCAGAGTTTCCTTCCGCTCAATCCCCAAGGCTTCGGCCCCGTCGCGCCTGACCTTGCCTTTAATACTTCGGTGAGCTTCATCACCAATACCAATTGGCAAAATTACGGGGGCGAGACGACGATGTCTCACCTCGTCCAGATGCTTGGCCTCACGGTTCACAATTTCGTCTCGGCCGCGACGGGCCTTGCCATGGCCTTCGCCTTGGTGCGCGGCTTGGCGCGGGCGGAATCCCCAACGGTTGGCAATTTCTGGGCCGATCTGACGCGGGGAACGCTCTACATCTTGCTGCCTTTATCCGCCGCGATCGCGCTTGCCCTTGTTGCGCTCGGCGTGCCGCAAACCCTCGCGGGCTCCGTCGAGGCGGCGACGCTCGAAGGAGCGAAACAAGTCATATCCATCGGCCCGGTGGCGAGCCAAGAGGCAATCAAGGAGCTCGGCACCAATGGCGGCGGCTTCTTCAACGCGAATGCCTCCCATCCCTTCGAGAATCCGAACGCCATCTCCAATATGCTTGAAATCTGGGCCTTGCTGGTCATCCCCTTCGCGACGGTTTTTGCTTTCGGGCGGACCGTATCGGACTTCCGCCAGGGGCGCGTTATCGCCATCAGCATGGGCATCGTGCTCGTTGCCGGAGTGCTGATCGTCTAT
Organism: Methylocapsa sp.; assembly: GCA_017353815.1. Taxonomy (GTDB): domain Bacteria; phylum Pseudomonadota; class Alphaproteobacteria; order Rhizobiales; family Beijerinckiaceae; genus Methylocapsa. The sequence continues at coordinate 4,126 of JAFMSB010000230.1, forward strand.
TGGGCAGAGTCTT
>JAFMSB010000231.1 GCA_017353815.1 Methylocapsa sp.
TGCGCCAATAGAGCGAAAAGGCCCAGCGTGGCAGGCTCTCGCCCGGGTACCACTTGCCTTGGCCGTAATGCAGCAAGCCGCCGGGCGCGAAGCGCTTTTGCAAGCGGCGGATCAATTTACCCGCAAGTATGCGCTTGGTCGGCCCAACAGCGGCGGTGTTCCATTCCGCGGATTCAAAATCATCCGTAGAAACGAAAGTCGGCTCGCCGCCCATCGTCAGGCGCACGTCGCATTTTGCAAGGCCGGCGTCGACTTTTTCGCCAAGCGCATCGAGACTTGCCCAAGCAGCCTCGGAGAAAGGCAGGGTGATTCGTGGCGCTTCATCAACGCGGGCAACACGCATGTCGAAATGAAAATCGACATTGGCCGGCTCGACAAACCCGGTGATTGGCGCGGCCGCCCGGTAATGCGGGGCCGCCGCAAGCGGCAGATGGCCTTCGCTGCAAAACATGCCGGACGTCGGATCCATTCCGATCCATCCCGCGCCGGGAAGATAGACCTCGGCCCAGGCATGAAGATCCGTAAAATCGTGCGGCGTGCCTTTTGGCCCATCGAGCGGCTCGATGTCGGCTCGCAGCTGAATGAGATAGCCGGATACGAAGCGCGCAGCAAAACCCAAGCAGCGGAGAATCTGCACCAGCGCCCAGGCGGAGTCGCGGCACGATCCGGACTGAATCTCCAGAGTCTCTTCTGGCGGTTGCACCCCCGGCTCCATCCGGATCACATAGCGGACAGCCTGCTGGAGGGCCCGGTTGAGATCGACGAGAAAGTCAACCGTTCGCATCGGGCCTTTGGGCAGGCCTGCAATATAGGCCTCGAGCCGCGGCCCCGCGGGGTCGGCCTCAAGATAGGCGCCAAGCTCCGCCTTCAGCCCGGGCTCGTAGGAAAAAGGGAATTTTTCGGCATAGGGCTCAGTAAAGAAGTCGAAAGGATTGACGACGGCGAGCTCCGCGGTGAGATCGACCTCGACCTTGAACTCCGTTACACGTTCCGGAAACACAAAGCGCGCCTGCCAATTGCCATGCGGGTCCTGCTGCCAATTCACAAAATGCTCGGGCGGAGCGACCTTCAGCGAGTAAGCCAGGATTTTGGTGCGGCAATGCGGCGCCGGGCGCAGCCGGACGATCTGCGGTTCGAGCACGACCGGGCGGTCGTATTTGTAGTGCGTGATGTGGTAGATGGCGGCGGAAATGGTCATCGAAACTCGTCCCGGCCCTGGGATTGCCCGCTCCGTTTCTTCTGCTAGCGCGCTTTCCGCTCGGTTGGAACCGGCCGAACGATAAGAAATCGCGCCGAAATCGATATGCTGGAGCGAATTCTGGACGCAAGAGTCTGTCAACTTTTGCGGAATTCGCTCTAGGGGCAAATTTTAAGCCAGCGCTTGCATACTGTTGGTGCCAACGCCGGGATAGCGATTTACCGGGACGCTAGCTAACCGCTTGCCCTGCTCTGGGAGCCTACTCGCCGCGCCACGGAAAGGTCCAGGTCTCCGTGAGCGTGCGGGCTCCCGCGCGAAGGAAAGCGCGCAAATCCGCCGATTGGCCGGGCTCGAGCTGCAGATCGATGACTGCGCGAAAGCCATTGATATAAGGGTTTGGAACAATGAAGAACCTTGTGATCTTGCCTTGGCTTGCCGTCGGCACGACTTCGACGAGTTCGGGATCGCCCGCATAGAATCCGAGATCGCCGCCGGTGAAATCGATGATAAAGCGGCGGGAGCCCGGAATAAGCGGCTCGGCCGAGCCGCGCGCCGCCGCCGATGTCTGATAGGTGTTCAATGTCCGCCCATTGGGGGAAAGTCCGGCGGGATCGAGCGTCGAGACGAGGCGGTAGGCGTAGTTAAAAGACTTTTGCGGTTCTAAGGAAGACTTGGGCACGAAGTAAGCAACGATATTATCGTTTGTCTCATGTTCGGTCGGAAGCTCGGCAAGCGCGACCGCGCCCTCGCCCCAGCTCCCGCGGGGCTCGACGAAATAACTCGGCCGCATCTGGTAGGCGAGGTCGAGATCCTGATAGTGAGAGAAGTCGCGGTCCCTTTGCAAAAGGCCAAAGCCGCGGGCGTCGCGGTCGAGGAAGCTTGAGAACTCAGGCTTTGCGGGATTGCGCAGAGGCCGCCAGATCCATTCGCCGGTTGCGGAATGAATGAGAAGGCCATCCGAATCATGAAGCTCCGGCCGGAAATCGTCATCGAAACGGTGATCGTTCTCGCCAATGAAAAACATCGAGGTTAAGGGCGCAAGGCCGAATCTGACATTCGCCTTGCGGGCAAAAAGCACGGCCGAGATCTCGATGGCCGTCTCGACGCCAGGATAAAGTTCGAACCGGTAAGCGCCCGTTGCAGATTGGCCATCGAGAAGCCCATAGATCGTGATCCTGTCGGCTGCAGACTCCGTGCTCTCGATCCAAAACTCGCGAAAAAAAGGAAACTCTTCATTGGGTGTACCGGCGTCAACGGCTAGCGCCCGGGCGGAAATACCATACCGCTGGCCCCGGCCAAGAAAGCGGAAATAGCTCGCGCCTAGAAAAGCAATGACCTCGTCAAACACCTTTGGGCTATTCAGCGGATAGTGCAGCCGGAACCCGGCAAAGCCAAGATTAACGGGCAACGGCTTATCGATCTTGGTGCGGCCGTAATCGAATAGATTCGCGGCATAGGGAATAGGTGCCGCAATGCCATCGCGGATCGTGTTGATGATCACTGGTCTGCGGTAGAGATGCCCAAGATGGAACAGCTGCAGCCGGAACTTGCTGCCATTTGTGGCGAGAAAAGCCTTCTCCGGGCGAAATCTTATATCGCGCCAGGAATCGAAGTCGAGCGTGTTCAGGGGATCGGGCAGGATGGGAGCGGTCGAGTCAAACTCCGCTGACGCAAGCTCGTGCGCAAGGCCGATAACGTTCTCGAATTCGAATTTGGGGAGCGGCGGCCCTTGCGGCGCAGCTGCTGGCTTTGGCGGCTCTGCGCGCGCGGGCGCTACCAACGGAATGGCGGAAGAAAAAACAAGCAGCTGCATAAGCGTGCGGCGATCAAGGTCGGTCATCATGCGGCGCGAGGAAGCCAGAAAGATATCGGGGACGGGTTAGACGGTTCCGCTGGGAGCGGCAAGAAGCGGGCTTATTTTTGCTTGGCTCTGGTACGGGTTTGATGGCGTGCCCCCGGCTTTCCGGGGCGCGGGAAAGCGAGGGCGCAATCCCGCCGCGCCAATGCAGGGCCAGCGAGTTTCTGCGCTCATCGAACCTGCGCGGTGTAAGTTCCTGCCCTTTAAACCAGGTGCGCGCTGGCGGATGAATAAAAAAAATCTTGTAATGCGGCGCGAATCGCCTATCTTTGCTCTGCCCAATTTCGCACGTGCCTGTGGTCGTGTGCTGGCTGGCGGGGATCCGGACAAGAGGCCGGTTAACCGCCGGAAAAGGGCCAGCAGCCGGAGGCGAACCGGCGAACCCCGCCGAACGGGGGACGCGGCTTAAAGCAACGACGGACCGGGCTTTTTCGTCTCTGCCAGCCTCCAAAGCTGGCTTACCGAAGAGGCTAGTCTTTCTTGCCGGGCGTGCGGAAGGGATTTTCCCTTTCCAAACGAAGGCCATGAACATCCTGGAAGGCGTATCTCGCCTTTCAGAGTGGGCGTGTCCGTAACGGCGCAGCATCAGACCGGGCGCTGCCCGCGAGCACCTTCTCGCGGCAGATGCGCGGTCTCGGATGGCAGCCCTGAAAGCGCGGCCGCGTCTCCACAGCGCGGGCGGGCTTTGCGCGATCGCCATTCACCCGAAGCTTACCTGCCCGGCGCGCTTTTGCGCGCCCTTCGAAGGGATGCCGCGATGACCGAACGCATCTTGGAATTTCTCCGCAGCCGCCGCGAGGATGGTCCTTGCCTTGTTGTCGACCTCGATGTGGTGCGTGAAAATTACGCCGCCTTTGCCAGAGCGCTGCCGGATACACGGGTTTTTTATGCCGTCAAGGCCAATCCCGACCCGCGGATCTTGCGACTCCTGGCGGAGCTTGGATCCTGTTTCGACGCTGCCTCGGTCGCCGAGATCGATGAGGTCCTGGCGGCGGGCGCAACCGCGGATAGGATCAGCTTTGGCAATACCATCAAAAAGGAGCGCGACATAAGGCGCGCCTATGAGCTGGGCGTGCGG
>JAFMSB010000232.1 GCA_017353815.1 Methylocapsa sp.
CGATTTTTATAGCGGCCCGGCAGAAGCGCTTGATCGATGAGAGGATGTCGTCTGCGGCCTTGGTCCAGCGGAAGGTTTTGGGTCGTCGCTGACGGTGTTGATGCAGTCCCGAATGGCCGTTTCCAGTTGGCGGCTCGAGCGGCGGACGCCTCGCCTGATCTGATGTTCCGTCAGATTGGCAAAGAACCGCGCGGCCTGATTGATCCAAGAGCCTGAGGCCGGGGTGAAGTGAACGTGCCAGCGCGGGTGTCTGGCGAGCCAGGCGCGGATCGCCGGCGTCTGGTGCGGTGAGGAGTTGTCCATCACCAAGCGGACGTCGAGATTAGGCAGGACATTGTCCTCGATCTCGCGCAGGAACTTCAGGAACTCGCGCGCTCGATGCCGCGCAAAGCATTTGCCGGTCACCGTTCCGGCGGCCGCGCCGAGAGCGGCGAACAGCGACAAGGTCCCATGGCGCGTGCCGTCGTGGCTGCGCCGCTCCGCCTGTCCCGGGCGCATCGGTAAAAGCGGTTGGGTGCGATCGAGGGCTTGGATCCGGCTCTTCGCGTCAACACAGAGCGCCAAGGCCCGCTTTGGCGGCGCCATATACAGCCCCGCAATGCCGCGCACCTTCTCGGCAAACAACGGATCGGCCGAGAGCTTGAAGGTCCCGGCCCGATGCGGCGGCAGACCCAAAGCCCTCCACATCCGATGGATCGTCGAGGGGGCGCGGCCGACCGCCGCCGCCATCGAGCGCAGCGGCCAATGTGCCGCGTGCCGCGGTGCCGCCTCAAGGGTCAGCCGGACCGTCCCGGCAATCTCCGCATCGCCGGTCTGGCGCGGGGCACCCGGACGCGGCTCGTCCATCAGCCCGTCCAGCCGCCGCTCCGCAGAGCGCCGCCGCCGCTTCCCGGCCGTATTCGCATCGACAGCCACCTCAGCGCAGGTCTCCTTGTTCTCAAGGCCAACTGCTGCAAGCAGTACACTCCGCGCTCGCCGCGTCACGCCTTGCGCCGTCCGGCGGCGCCCCGCCACGCCTTCGCGCTCCCAGCGCACCTCAGCGCTCAGCTCAATTGCAACCGCAGGCTTTCCCATCGATCATGCCCCCTAGCCAAAGCATGATCTAATAAATTTTCCAATCGGAACACTAATTGATCTTGAAATCAAAATATTTGGATCTGATCCGGGCAAATGTGCCGTCGGCCATGCTCGAATCGAGAGCCTTTTCGAACATGGCCTTTAGTTTCTTATCCTCCTTGCGCAGCCCAATGCCGATCCCATCGCCAAAATAGGCCGGATCGCGGGCGATATCTTTGGCGAGGATGCAGCACTGGCCCTCCTTGCGCGTTTTCATATAACTGACAATCGCGTCTTTATCACCAATGACGACGTCGATCTGCCCCTCGGCAAGGTCGAGAAAGGCTTCCTCAAGTGAGGCGTAGGGATGGATCTCGGATTGCTTGTAAACATCCTCGGCATAGCTTTGATAAGTGCCTCCGGACTCGACGCCGATCTTCTTGCCGACGAGGCCATCCGGGCTCGTATCAAGCGTCGAATGGTCTTTTAAAGTGACAATCGCCGACGGCATGCGCACGTAAGGTTTCGTGAAGGCGATTTTCTCGCGCGCTTCATCGGTAATTTCCATCGCCGCCATGACCGCATCATACTCATGGTCGAGAAGACCGGGAATGAGCCCGTCCCAGTTCTGGATAACGAAAACGCATTTTGTCTTCATACGCGCGCACAAGTCCTCGGCCAAGTCGATTTCGAACCCCGCGAGCTTATTGTTTTCAAGATAATTGTAAGGCGGACGTGCGCCCTCGCTCGCGATCTTGATCGTCTGGCCCGCGCTTTCGCGCGACTTGGCTGGAATACAAGCGAAAGGAAGCGCTAGACTCACGAACATCCATGTCACAAATGAGATTGACGGCCGCCGGAAAAGATGCATTCTCGATTTCTTATCCCTACTGAAAAATCTCGTTTTCATTGCGCTCCCTTCTAAGACGGCGAGTTTGATCGGCCACATGCGAGGTTTATATAAAACTGCGGCAAATGCAGGAACTTTCGTTTGCCGCCGCAGCACTGTGCCGAAGCGGTGCTTGAATGGCCAGCGGCACGCACCTATAACCCTGCAGATGCCCTTTAGAACAAGCGAAAATGGTTAGCGAGCAACAAGTTCTCGCCGCATTGCATGACGTTGCTGGCCCCGATGGCAAGACGCCGCTTGCCCAGCCGGGCGCGATTTCGGGCGTCTCTATCCGTGACGGCAAGGTTTATGTATCGCTATCGGTCGATCCGCGCCAATCGGCGGCGCTCGAGCCAGTGCGCGCGGCCGCCGAGGCCGCTCTGAGGAGGCTCCCAGGCGTCAGCGTTGCGCTCGTGAGCTTGACCGCTGAGAAGCAGGCTCCGCCGCCCAAAGCCATCCCTCCGCGCGGCATCGCTGTCCCAGGGATAGCCCGGATTATTGCCGTGGCCTCGGGAAAGGGGGGCGTCGGCAAATCCACCTGCGCGGTCAATCTCGCGCTCGGCCTTGCGTCCTTTGGCTGGCGCGTGGGTATCTTGGATGCCGATGTCTTTGGCCCCTCACTCCCGCGCCTGCTTGGCCTTACGGCGAAGCCGGAGACCGAAGGCCGCGCGATAAAGCCGCTTGCTGCTTATGGCATCAAGGCGATGTCCATCGGCTTTCTCGTGGGAGAGGAAGACGCAATGATTTGGCGGGGGCCGATGGTTATGTCGGCAATTCAGCAGCTTTTGCGCGATGTTGCATGGGGCGAGCTCGATTGTTTGGTCGTCGATATGCCGCCGGGCACGGGCGACGCGCAATTGACAGTCGCTCAAAACGTCGTTCTGGCCGGGGCAATTATTGTCTCAACCCCGCAGGATCTCGCGCTCATCGATGCGCGGCGCGGCATTGCCATGTTCAACAAGGTCGCGGTCCCAGTTTTGGGCATCATCGAAAATATGAGCTATTTTTTGTGTCCCCATTGCGGCGCGCGATCGGACATTTTCGCCCATGGCGGCGCAAAAATCGAGGCCGCCAAACATGGTGTGCCCTTCTTGGGGGAAATTCCCCTCGATAGCGCGATCCGCGAGCATTCGGATGTGGGGCGCCCTTCCGCCGCCGATCCGGCATCGCCCCACGCAGAGATATTCCGCGCAATCGCCGCGAAGGTGAAGGAAGCTCTGGCGGAACGCGGTGCGCGCGTGGCGCCGAAGATCACGATCGGCTAAAAAAGACTTGCACACCTGCCCGTCCGGACGTCTCGATGGAATATCATCCTCAGAATCTGGTATAAGCCGCGCAGGGCTAAGCCTCGGTCGCTGACAGGCTCGCGCGCTCAACCAAAGATTGTCCATCCATGATCATTGGCTTTGGCAATGACCTTTGCGATATAAGGCGGATTGAAAAATCCCTCGAACGGTTTGGCAGCCGTTTCATTTCGCGTTGTTTCACCGAAATCGAACAGCGCAAATCGGAGGGCCGCGCGGACCGTGCCGCCTCTTATGCAAAGCGCTTTGCTGCCAAAGAAGCCTGCGCGAAGGCACTCGGCACCGGACTTCGCGACGGCATCAGCTGGCGGGATATGGGCGTTGTCAATCTTCCGTCCGGCAAGCCGACGATGAATCTATCGGGCGGCGCAGCGGAGCGGCTCGCCGCACTCACGCCGCCGGGCCATGCCGTATTCATTCATGTGACGCTGACCGATGAATATCCGCTTGCCCAAGCGCAAGTCATCATCGAGGCGGTTGCAACCGTAGACAGGCCGGATCGAGTACGAAGAGGCGAAGTAGTTGATGGGCGGGATGTCTCGCTCGGCCTGCTGAATGCGTGACTGGTCATGAGCGAGCGGCCCGCTGTCTCCTTGGCTGCCAAAAGTAGCGAGCCGCCTTTGCCTCGGCCGGACCGGATCGCCACCAGCCAAAGCTGAAACCGAGGTAGGGGGAAGAGTAAGCATAACGATTGTAATAATAAGGATAAGAATAATAGGGATAGGCATAGCCCCGGTAATACGGGTACGCATGACGCCGGTAGGGATAAGCGTAGGGGCGGCCGTAGTAGTGACGCCGGTAGTAGCGGCGGCGGCAATAGACATTTGTCACCTGCCCCATCGTTGCTTTGACTGCCGCGCCTGGCAAAAAGGGT